>VFHG01000138.1 GCA_009392075.1 SAR202 cluster bacterium | reverse complement strand
AGACCCTGGATTTTTCTGGCGGCACGCTGTTGGCGGGTTTATTCGACATCCACACGCACACCAACATGCCCGGAGACGGCCGCACCGGCGAACAGGTAAATGACGACGACACCGACGAGGTCCGTTTGCTCCGATCAGCCCAAAACACCGCCCTCGCCGTGGCGTCCGGCGTCACCACCATGTGCGATTGCGGGTCTTGGAACCGGAACGCCTTCGCCCTAAAAGAGGGGCTGGCCCTAGGAATCGTGGAAGGCCCTCGAGTTTTGGTCTCCGGACCTCCACTGACTGTGAAGCTCGGCCACCTCTGGTATATGGGCGGCGAAACCGTTGGCGTGGACGCGGTGCGATCGCGGGTCGTGGAATTGGTCGATCAGGGGGCTGATTTCATCAAGGTAGCCGCTTCCGGAGGCAGCACTTCAACCAGCGACCCTTACTCGGCGGCCTACTCGGTTGAGGAGTTAAGCGCCATCGTGGACGAGGCCCACAACAGGGACCGCCCCGTCCTAGCGCATTGCCGTTGCACCGACGCCATCAACGTCGCATTAGACGCCGGCGTGGACACGATATTGCACTGCGCCTTCTACGACAACGACGGCAGCTACCGGTTCGACCAGAAAACCGCCGACCGCTTGGCTGTCTCCGAAGTTTGGTTGAACCCGACGATGGGACTGGGGAATGCGAACCGTGAACGGCTGATCAAGATAAAGGCAGAGCGTGAATTGACGCCCGATGAAGAAGACCGGCTGGAACGCTCCACTGTCTCCGGGGCGAACTCTCTGGCCCAGTTCAGCGCTCTGGTCACAGCCGGAGTGAAGCTGGTTGGAGGCTCGGACTGCGGATGGAGCTACTATCCATTCGGCGACTTTCAAGGCGAGATAATGTCTCTCCACAAAGCCGGTCTATCGCCGCTAGAGGCCATCTACGCCGGCACACGCAGTCCGGCTGCAGCCCTGCGTAACCTGGACACTATCGGAACCGTGGAGACAGGCAAAAAGGCAGACCTGCTAGTCGTAAACGGCGACCCCAGCCAGGACCTGGAGTGCCTGCGGGACGTGGTTGCAGTATTCAAGGGCGGGAGCAGGGTTGCCACGGCTAAAGAAAGGGCGGCCCTGGGCTAGTACTCATGCACCATTGGGAGAAGGGTGGGCCCATCAGCATCGGCTGGCCGGACCATGACGCCCCGGAGCGGGAATACACCATCGTGGAAGTGGAGCTCCTGGGCCAAGTTTTCCGCGGCCGGGTCACCGACGGCAAGAAAGAGGGCGGTTTCCTAGTGGTCTTCGATTGCCCGGAAGTGGTCTTGGAGATGCTGGCCGAACAGGCGACTAGCCGGCTTGGATTCAAGGTGATCGTTTCTAATCTCAGATGCAGCATCGAAGGGACCATTCTCCGCAGCTTCGATTACGAATGGTATCCCACTCCGGAGTTTGCCGACCGCCCCAGCGATCTGGCCCGTACCATCTCCGAGACATTGGAGGAGATGCGGGGTTCTGGCTGAGCGGGCCAGACTCCGAGCGGTCCCGTAGCCGTTGGACTTACTCCAGAGTCGATTGTATTATTATGTCCGGTAAATTTACCCACCTTAGGTGGACCCACAGCAGGAGGAAATTTTGAAGAAAGTTACTATGAGCAGCGTGGCCAAGACCAAGGCCGAGATGAGCGGCGGTCTGATGACCGGCACCCAAGTCTGGCGGCAAGCCATCTTGGACCCTGCGGACAGCAATAATTTCAACTTCAGTATCGTCGCCTTCGACGCCGGTTCTCGGAACAAGTTCCACAAGCATTCCGGCGACCAGATCCTGATCATCACGGATGGCACCGGCACCGTCGCCACTGACAACGAGTCTCTAACCGTCTCCGAGGGTGACGTGATCATCATCCCCGCCGGCGAGAACCACTGGCACGGCGCCCCCGACTCCACCTCCATGGCCCACATCACCATCACGGTCAAGGGCAGCGAGACCGAACAAACCGAAGCTTAGTGCCCGGCCCCTTCGGCCAGGCAAACGAAACGAGAGTCCCTGAGATATTGACCATCTCCGGGACTCTTTGCGTTTCAAGGTAATAATAATGTGCCCGCCAGTTTTGTGGCCCGCTCATGGTGAGCTCCGACTGGAGTCCCGAGTCTTGATGAAATCGGACCTGTCGAACCACCGGCCGCCCAACAGCCATGACTTGCGAAGCATCCTTCGACAAGCTAAGGATGAGCGGATATAGGGAGACATCAGTCTTCCTTCGTGATTCCGGCTCCTATTCCTCAACAGCCTCGGCAATGATGCGGATGGTCTCGGCTAGGTCGCGGTCCTTGTCTCGGCTTTCCGGGTTCTCGTCTCCCAGGGCAGTGGCGCCGATCATGCGGTATATGTCGGCCACGCCTTTGAAGATATTGGGCGTCATGCCCAAATCGCTGAATGTCTTTTCGATCTCTTCCATCTCGCTGACCCAACGGCGGGACTTGGCAGGCATGGTCGGCATCCAGCCTTCCATGCGTGAGACAACTGCCGGCTGGCTGCCGCTGAACTCGGCCATCAACTCCTTGGTTAGACCCAGTTTTTCGGCTGCGATCAGCAATTCCGCGTGAAGAGCTGTTGTGCCTTTAGTCATCGCGGCGTAGCACATCTTGATTCCGGAAGCCCGGCCCAACTGAGGACCCAGGTTCCGCACGTCCAAACCGAAGTCACGGAGTTGTTCAAACTCGGTAGCGTTGTCACCTGAAACGTAGATCCGAGGGCTGGAACCGTTTCGGGGTGGCCCGCCGATTATCGAGGCGTCCACATATCGGGCGCCGGCTCCCTGCAATACGCCTTCCATCTCCTTGCTCAGTTCAGGGGCGATAGCGTTGCATTCGGCGAACAACAGATCGGTCCCGGTGGTTTTCACGGCATCGGCGATCTCACGGCACAGACCGGGCACAGCCTCGGAGACGGTGACCGTCATCAAAACGTCCGACTGCTCAACTAATTCGTTGAGATTGGGTACGTCGGTGATCCCAGCTTGGTCTGAAAGTTCCCGTGTCCGCTTGCTGCGGCCCGCCAGGCAGGTCAGCACCCGAAGTTCGTTCTCCTTCAGCAGTTGGCCGATCGCATGCCCCATGTCGCCGGGGCTTAGTATTGCTACCGATTCTATGGACAATTCAGTCTCCTCTCACTATCACTTTTAATTATTCGCGGGTGTGTTTCTTTCCGATTAATCGGGCTCGCCCGGGCTGGGCTGGCCGACGCTGATCGGATGGACGCTAGGTGCTAGGTTGGGCACCCGGCGTGGTTTCAGGTTGCTGTAGGCCATGACCATCGCGAACACAGCCGCCTCAACCAATACGACAGCCGCCCCGGACGAAACATCGACGAAGAAGCTTAGGTAGATGCCCACGAATCCACAGGCGGCGCCCAAGCCGGTGGAGAGCAGCAGCACGGTGCGGAACCGGTCGCTGAGCATCCTCGCTGAAACCGGCGGTATCACCGTTGCGCCAGCGATGAGCAACACTCCCAACACTTGCATGGAGACCACGATCGTGGCAGCCAAGACCAACGAAAATAGGGTCTCCACCCATCCGGTGGGCACGCCGTAGAACTGGGCCACCTCACCGTCGAAAGTCGCGAACAAGAAATACTTGTAGGCCACGAACAGCACCGCGATGGTCGCCAAGGTGACCACTAATATAGCCACCAGGTCGCCAAGCGTAACGCCCAAAATATTCCCAAAAAGGGCAGCTTCAAAGTCGCGGGTGAATGACTTGTACCGGCTGATAAGCACGATGCCCAGTGCGAAGCTGGCGGTGGTGATCACGCCGATGGCCGCATCGGCCGCTATCTTGCGTTTCTTAGCGGTGAGTGCGATCAATTGGGCGCAGAAGAACCCCCAGACCGTGGCGCCGATCAGGAAGTTTATGGACAGCACAAAGCTAACTACGGCGCCGCCGAGTACGGCATGGGACAGGCCATGCCCGATGTAGGACATGCGCTTCAGCACGATGTAAACACCGATCATGCCGCATAAGCCGCCGACCAGGGTAGCGGCTATGATACCTCGCACGAAAAACTCATAATCGAAGGGCTCAAACATGGCTCGACTCTTCGTCTGAGGCCGAATGCTCATGAGCGTGACGCACGTGGTCGTGGGCGTGACTGTCATCGTGTTCCGACCCTTCTCGATGGTCTCTAACATGCCTGGCATCGATCTCCGGATCGAAACCGTG
>VFHG01000137.1 GCA_009392075.1 SAR202 cluster bacterium | reverse complement strand
TCGCTGCGAATTTTCTGCCCAAGCCAAGGCCGCGGAGATGATTCACGCCAACCCAAGCAAATACGCCCATTACCTGACCGACGAGACCGGCGGGATCCTTGAACCCCACGAGCTTCAAACCTGGCGGTTCCTCTACGCCGCGCCTGTGCCCTACACCCGGGAGCGGTTCGAACGGACGTATCAATGGATGCAGGGCTATCCCGACTTGATAACTCCGGGCGCAACATTCGAGGCGGTCGTCGATAACCGGGCTTGGGAATAGAACACAGCCATCATAAGACGGCCGGGCATGGCCACTAATTAGTAAGAATAAGGTAGAAATATTATGGCGAGACGAGTGCCGGTAGTTACGCGGGAGGATGTTGCGGAGGAACACCTGGCCGCTTACGACGAGATCTCAGGCATCCGCGGAGTCCCTCCCGTAGTTGGACCATCTTCGGTGATGGTCCATAGCCCAGAGATGGCCGTCCGGGCGAACAGGTTGTCAGAATTTCTGAGCAACGGTGGCGAACTGTCCGAGCATGTGAAGCGGCTGGCTGCGCTGATCTCCGCCCGGTACATGGACTCTCAGTACGTTTGGAACGCCCAAGTTGACAACGCACGCCGCGCCGGGCTCAGCGATGCCCTGGTCGACGCCATCCGCGATAAGACTCAGCTCCCGGAGATGTCGGCCGAGGAGTCCGCCCTGGTCAAATACGGGACGGAACTGACCGCGACCAACCAGGTGAGCGATGAAACATTTGCCGCCGCCCGTGATCAGTTAGGGGTAAAAGGACTCGTCGAGTTCACGACAACCATGGGCTACTACCGGTTAATATCCCTCAACGCCAACGCCTGCACCATCGAGCTCCCAGACCAGGTTACCGAACCGATTTTGCCAATCTAATCCACCTGCTGACCGCGATTAAATAAGGATTTCCGAGTCATACGAGGAATTCTACGTGAATAGCCAGCATTCCCTCTACCCTGGCGCCGTGACGTCGGTGATCAGATACGGCGACCAGGCCCAAGGTTTTCTTGCCGTACCGGAAAACCAGCCGGGCCCATTCGACGCTGTGGTGCTGGGTCACAAGCGGTACGGGTTGGTCCAACACACCCTCGATTTGGTAGCCCAATTTGCCGCTCCGGCTATGTCGCCCTAGCTCCCGACATGCTTTCACGGTGGGACGGGGATAAAGACGCCGTAACCGCTCCATTCGTATATGAATAGCGAGATTACGGCGTTGGCTGAGGAAATGTAACCTTGAGGACTTCCAGTCGGTCAAGGTCGGCAGCAACCAGACCACAACCCCAGTCCCAGAAAGAAACAAGAAGGCGGCAAGGGAGACGTATTTCCTCATAACTGATTCTCCTGATATAGAATTCGTCTAAGCAACCAAACCCTCGGCCCACCAGTACCCAATTACCGCCGCCACGAAGTTCCCCGAAACCCCAGGCGTTCCCCACCACACGTCCCTTTTTCAGACCGCCACCATGCCAGTTACGACACCGAGCGGAGAGCAGTAGCCCAATCCCCAAATTGACGCCCACCACGCCTGCGGTTATGATTTGCCAGGCACTCACAAATCCTCTAACACGGAGGCAGTATGCAAGTTGTGCGTCTGTATACCGGAGACGACGGCGATTCCCATTTTGAAGAGATTGACCTGCCTTACGAGAAGGTAGCCGAGGCAGAACGCACGGCCGTCGAAGACGCCCAGAATATCCACTTCCGCCGCTACCAGCCCGGCAATTTCATCGACTGGCACGTGGCCCCGCGCCGCCAGTATGTGATCACCCTTGAAGGCCAGGTAGAGGTCGGTCTGGGCGACGGCACCAAACGGGTCTTCGGCGCCGGCGATGTGCTGCTGGCCGACGATCTCACCGGACGCGGCCACACCACGGCTGTCTACGGCGACAATGTCCGCGTGTCCGTGGCCATTCCACTGTCTGAATAACCCGCGCTAACCCAACACATAGCGGAGAAGAAGATGCCTTTCGCCAAGATCGACGACACGCTGGAGATGTTCTACGAAGACGACAACTTCTCCGACCCGTGGCGCAAACCCGAGACGGTCGTGTTGCACCATGGCAACTCCAAGAACACCAAGTTGTGGTACGCCTGGGTGCCGCTCTTGGCACGTCAGTACCGTGTGATCCGGTTGGACGCCCGCGGCTTCGGCCGGTCCACCGTCCCGCCGGAGGGATACGACTGGTCCCTGAGCAACTTCGGCACGGACATGTTGAAGCTACTGGACCACCTGGAACTGGAAAAGGTGCACCTGATCGGCGAGACCGTCGGTGGCACCATTTCAGTACAGTTCGCCTACGACCACCCCGAACGGCTGCATACCCTCACCACCTGCACATCGCCCTACAAGTTCGTTGGCATCGACACCTACCTGGCGTCACATAAGCTGGTCAGCGAAGAGGGAGTAGGGGCCTGGGTGCGGCAGACCGCCGACAGAAGATTGGAGCCAAGGGAATCGGACCCGGCCCACCACGAGTGGTACATCGAGCAAATGTCGCAGACGCCCGCCAGGGTGGTGCTGGAGACGCTGGCCTATCTTGCCACCCAAGACCTGACCGACATTTTGCCCCTGGTCAAGACGCCCACCCTGATATTGGCCTCGGAACAGAACGCCAAGGACAACCCCGACCGCACGACGGCCTTCGCCGAAAAACTGCCCAACGGCCGGCTCGTTGCCATACTCGGCACCAGCGGCTACGTGCAGCACTCAGCGCCGGAAGAATGCGTACTTGCCTGGCGCCAGTTCCTGGGGGAGATCAGCGGTAACTAGCTGCCAGCCCCACAGCGAATAGTCCCTTCCCCCTCCTAAGGGGAAGGTTAGGATGGGGATCATCTCTTCTCGGCGAACAAGGCTTCAATTAAGCCGCCGCCCTCACCCTAACCCTCTCCCATGCGTGGGAGAGGGATTTTTCTTGGCCTAAAGAAGAGACCGCGACTGGCCTCCGTCTACGTTCAGGCAGGTGCCGGTGATCAGGTTGGCGTTCTCTGACGCGAGGAAGGCCACAGTGTCGCCGATGGGCTCGGGCCAGCCGAACTTCCCGGCGGGCAGGTTCCGGTCGATGAAATCCGCCACCTGCTCCGGGGTGCTGTTCTGCTGGAACCGGTCCCAACTGCTACCGGGGAAGTCGATGGACCCTGGGGCGATGCAGTTGACCAGCACGTTCTCTTTCATCAGGTTTAGCGCCATGTGCTTGGAGAAGGCGATCAGGGCTGCTTTGCCCGTCATGTAATCGATAGAGCCGCCATATTCCCGGCCGTAGATGGACGACACGCTGATTATCCGTCCCCAGCGTTGCTCTCTCATATGGGGCAGCACCAGCGAGATAAGCTCAACGGCGCTAAACAGGTTGAACTCCATCCCCTCCCGGAATGTCTCGACCCCGGTCTCCTGGAAGTCGGCAGTGCCCTTTCTGCCGCCGGTGTTGTTCACCAAGATGTCGGCTTCGCCCAGGGTTTTGATAGTCTGGTCATGGAAATTCTTGAGGTCCTCTTTCTTCATGACATCGGCCCGCACGGCCAGGATTTCGTACCCCTTGGCCTCGAACTCGGCGACCGTTGAATCGAGATTCTCCTGGCCCCGGGCGCAGATCGCAACCTTACAACCCTCTCTGGCCAGCGAGTCCGCCGCCTGTTTGCCCAGTCCGTGACTACCACCGGTGATCATTGCTACTTTGCCTGTCAGAGCCAGGTCCATCGCCGCCTCCTGAATGAAAGCCGAGAATTTATCCCTGGGATTATAGATGCAGACGGCTCCGGTTGCACCACATGCCGGCCGAAGATATATGCCTGGGGGCTTCGGCTATAATTGGGCGCAATTCGTGAATCGGAAAAGGGGGCATATGCAAGCGCTCGAAGGTATCAAGGTTCTGGACTTCTGCCGCAACGCACCGGGCATGTTCGCCACCACGGTGCTGGCCGACCTGGGTGCCGACGTCTTGATGATTGAGCGGCCAATGGATGAGACCCGCGCCGCCTACGAGAAGCTGGTGGCCGGGATAGATGGTGAGGACGACGAACGCCGCCACGCCGCATTCAACGCCCTGCAACGTAACAAGCGCAGTCTCGCCCTGAACCTGAAGAGATTCGAGGCCCAGAAGATATTTCAGAAGCTAGCCGAAACAGCGGATGTGGTGGTGGAAGGATTCCGGCCCGGCGTCATGGACCGGCTGGGCGCCGGCTACGAGAAAGTGCGCTCCATCAACCCCAGGGCGGTCTATTGCTCCGTCTCCGGTTACGGGCAGGACGGCCCCTACTCCCAGATGGCCGGACATGACATAAATTACATCTCCTTCGCCGGCGCATTGGGCCTGATCGGACCACAGGACGGGCGGCCTGCCATCCCGTTAAACCTCATCGCCGACTATGCCGGTGGCGGACTCTGCGGCGCCGTCGGCATCTTGGCCGCTCTGATGGCCAGAGAGAAGACCGGCAAGGGCCAATACGTGGACATCGCCATGAGTGAGGGCGTGCTCTACATGCTCTCCGGCCTGGTATCCGACGTGCTCTCCCGGGGAATCTCGGCCGAGCGTGGCGGCAACCGGCTGAACGGCGGCGCGCCCTACTACAATGTCTACCGGACCAAGGACGACAAGTATTTCTCCATCGCGGCCATCGAACCGTGGTTCTGGGAGAACCTCTGCCGGTCGGTGGGCTTGGAAGACCTGCTGCCCCACCAAGACGCCACCGGCCACAAGAAAGCAGAGGTTGAGCAGGCGTTGGCGGATGCGTTTTCAGCCAAGACCAGGGACGAATGGTTTGAGACCCTGAAAGACGCAAACATCTCAGTGGGCAAGGTCTACTCTTTGGAAGAGGCCCTGGACGATCCCCATGCGCAGCAACGGGGGATGGTGTTGGAGATTGAGTCCTCAGCTATCCCCGAGGGCAAGGTCCGGCAGGTGGCGACGTCGATACATCTTTCGGAGACCCCCGGCCAGGTCCGTCACCTCGGCTCGGTCACCGGACAGCACACGTCAAACGTCCTGGAAGGACTGGGGTTCGACGCGGCGGCGGTGGCTGATCTGAAACAGCGGCAAGTCGTGCAATAAGCCTTGGAGCTTACAGTCCAGGTCCGTAAGAATAGGCTCGGAACATGCTATACTAGGGCCGCTCCACAGCAGACCTATACCGCATCGGAGCACGTTCAAAGTAATGGCAAATCTGAAATAAACTTGCCCAGTTACTATTAGAATTAGGCCACAGAGAAAGTTAATTGATCAAACGTTTTTCAGTCCTATATGTTGGCCAGATCGACCTTGAAGATGTGGGCGCCAATGGCCGCGACCCCGACGACCGCCGTTATACCAACGAGCAGTTGGCCCAGACCTATGAGCATGCGATGGCCCTGGCCAAACAGATGGACGACTCGGGTTACTACTGCCTGTGGGCCGCCGAACATCATTTCCAGCGGGAAGGCTACGAGTGCATCCCCAACCTGACCCTGTTGGGCACCCACCTGGCAGCGCACACCAAGAACCTCAAGTTTGGCGCGGCGTTCAATATCGTCCCGCTCTGGCATCCGCTTCGCCTGGCTGAAGATTTCTCTCTGGGCGATATCCTGACCGACGGTAGGCTGATCTTTGGGGTCGGCCGTGGTTATCAGACCAGGGAGGTCGAGACCTTCGGGTCGCCACTCATAGATCAAGACGCTAACCGGGAGCTTTTCGAAGAGCAGGTTGAGATCATCCTCAAGGCCTTCAATGAGGAGTCGTTCAGCCACCACGGCAAGCATTACGACATCCCACCGGACGTGCCCTACCGGGGCTACCAGATGAAAGAGATTACGCTCGTCCCCCGGCCGACCCATTTGCCGGTGGAGATCTGGCAGCCGATGACCAGCGGGCGCAGTATCGAATTCATCGCCAAAAAGGGGATCAAAGGCATGACCGCCCTCAGCGGCGAGAAGGTCGTGGACCAGTTCTTCAACACCTACCGCGACGCCGCCCAAGAAGCCGGTCGCAGCCTGATATTGGGCCAGGACATGGCGCTGGGTTTTGGTTTTTACATCGCCGACACACAAGAAGAAGCGATAGAAAAGCTTCGGCCCTTCCATGATGAACGCTACAAATGGTTCGCGCCCTTTGGACTAGTCCGCTACGTAGATGAAGAGGGCCGCATGTGGGGCAGCCCCGGTGCTCCCGCCCGGACTCCCATGGTGGAGGACGGCGTGCAACAGAAGGCCTGGATCTGTGGGCCACCGGAGCACTTCGTCGAGACGCTTCGGTACTTCGAAGAGAAGTATCCGGGGTTGGAAGACATCGTCCTCCAATGGCCGGAGGGTATGCCGTGGCACGAACTCAGCACCCAGTTGGAGATTTTTTCCAAAGAAGTGATTCCGGCGTTCATAAACCGGAGTTAGTTCCACCCGATAGATTTTTACGGGGCACGCCCACACCGGAAGGCATGCCCAGGACAGGAGTGGCCCTTGGCCGACCCAGAACACGTATCCCTGGCTAGGTCCGGACCCAACGAGATATCCCGTTGGCGGGAGGCTACTTG
>VFHG01000136.1 GCA_009392075.1 SAR202 cluster bacterium | reverse complement strand
TCCGCGGCCTTTACACCACCGTCGTGGAAGACTGGATGGGCCTGGACGGCAAGCCTATCGTTGACGGCAGCTTCGAGAAGTTGCCCATCTTCGCCTAAACTTACTAGCTGGCCAGTCCAGATAGATCACAATACGGGCGGCGCAGACGCCGCCCGTTATCGGATGCCCAGGCAAATAATCGATATCGCGACACATGCCAGGCATCAATATACGGAGGAATAATGCTTACGGAAACAGTGGCAGGTCGCACTTACGACTACACCCACAACGTCGGCCGCGGCGCCCAGTCTGGGATGGGTTTCAACTACCCAAACGCCATGACCTTCGCTCCAGACGGCACGGTGTATATCACAAACCGGGGAAGTGAGACCATCAGCAACGTTGGCTGGAACCGCACCGGCGTAGGCCAAAGGATAACCAAGGTCACCATAGGCGACGAATGGGGTCAAGAAGAGTTCCTGGGCGAATACAGCAGATACGGCGACGGTGACGGCCAATTGATTTGGCCGGCCGGTATCGCCTCCAATGACCATGGCGAAGTATTCGTCACCGACGAATGGCTGAACCGTGTGTCAGTTTTCGACAAAGATGACAACCTCGTCCGGTCTTTTAGCACCCTACAAGACGGCGACCCAGAACCCAACGGAGCTTCCGGAATCGCCATCGCATCCGACGGGACCATCTACGTCACCGACAGCCGGAGCCATCAGGTTCGGCTGTTCAAAAACGACGGCACCTTCATCAGCTCCTTTGGCAACAAAGGTGTGAGTGAAGGGCAGTTCGATTCACCCTGGGGTATCACCATCGACAACGCCGGAAAGGTCTACGTTGCCGATTTCAATAACCACAGAGTGCAGAAGTTCTCCGCCGACGGCAAGTTCGAACAGCAGATCGGACGCCCTGGCAACAAGCGCGGCGAACTCAACGGACCCACTGACGTGGCCGTTGACCCAGACGGAGACATCTATGTCTGCGACTGGAGCGCCAACCGTTGGGACCGAGGTAAGGTCCACATCTTCACCCCCGAGGGCCAGTTCCTGACCGCTCTGGTTGGCGACGCCCAGCAACTGTCTCAGTGGGCCCAGATGACCGTCGACGCCAACGACGACTACGGCAAGCGCCGCCGGGAAGTACGGAGCACTGAACCGGAATGGACGTTCGCCCAGCCCACCGCGGTGGAGTGGGACACTGCCAATAACCGTCTGATGGTCGCCGACACTCAACGCAGCCGCCTTCAGATCTACAAGAAGACGTCCGACTACTTGGTGCCGCAGCTCAATCTCTGATCCATCAATTTTCCGGCTACGGTCGCTAGAAGACGGGACAAATCAGTAGTGATCAAACCTTGGCGGAGCCGTAACGGTCTCCGCCAAGGTTATTTTTAGCCGATGCCTTTAGCCTCAGACACCACATTTTCGAACATTCGATTGCAGTAAAACCTTTATGCCTGAACCAATGGAACTGGAAGCCCGGCAAGGTTTCCTTAAAATGGCCGAGGAACACCCGGAGATGACCTGCGCCGAAACTCCGGTCGAGATACTGGAGGCAGCCGCGGCCGAGGCTGAGCCCACACCTTACATGGAAGAGTATTTCGCCGTTGGTCATGCCAGTTGGCTGGCCTTCAAGCACGGACGGAGGATATCCCTGCCCCAGAACCTCATGGACCGCGCTATATTGGTCCTCTGGAACCGGGCTGGCCTTCTCAACACCGACCGCATGCTCGGCCAAACCAACCCCGACGCGGATAAGCCATTTTTCAGTGATGAGGGGTTGTATTGACGAATCGTCTGAGGCGTGGGTAACCGGATTGCTCCGAAGACTGCTAAAATCCCCCAGGCCCTTAATAGAAGGGGATTCTGACCTCCGGTTCCATAGGTCGACCGAACAAAAGAAAAAAATCCCCTCCTTTTGTAAAGCGGGGATTAAGGGGGATTTCCGACCCCCTGCGCCACCACGCCAAAAAGCAGGAGTAAACCATGGCCGATCAGTTCAACTACGACAGTCTCTTCTCTGCGAACTCAATTGAGGCCCCTCCGGGCAACGTCCGCCACTCCAAGTACGACTTTGCCGTGGCCTATCCCGACCCGGAAAACCTGCCTCTGGATGAGTTGATCGATGCGCTGAAGACCGGCTTTGCAAACAAGGGCCGCGACATCGCGTATTACTCCGACGCATCCGGCTACAAAGAATTGAGGGAGTTGGTAGCGGAGAAACTTGCTCGCGAGCGCAACATGACGGTGGACGCCGAAGACATGGTGCTGACTTCCGGGTCCGGTGAGGCAATCGGGATGTTGATTCAGGCCCTGACCGACCCCGGCGACGTGGTCTTGGTCGAGGAGTTCGTTTACCTGGGCACCTTGAACCAGTTGAAACGCTACGGCGCCGACGTTGTAGGCGTCAAATGCGACGATTACGGTCTGATTCCCGAAGACCTGGATAAGGTAATCACGGAGCAAGTCGCCAAGGGCAAGAAGGTTAAATACCTCTACACCATCCCCGCATTTCAGAATCCCATGGGCTGGACCATGAGCCTGGAACGCCGGAAGCAAGTTCTAGAGGTCACCGGCAAACACGGCATTCCCATCTTCGAAGACGATTGCTACGCAGACCTCCGGTTTGAAGGCGAGGACGTAACTTCGTTCCACTCGCTGGATGACACCGGCCGGGTGATCTACGCCGGCTCATTCTCCAAGATCATCGCTCCCGGCATGCGTATGGGATACCTGGTAGCGCCGAAATCCGTGATCAGCCGCGCCTGGAGTTTCAAATCGGGTGGCGCCGTTAGCCATTTCACGGCCCTGACCATTGCGGAGCTGATGAAAAGTGGGCTGGGAAACCACATCGAAGTGCAGAACCGCGCCCTGGCGGCCAAACGTGACGCGATGGTGGCAGCGCTGGGGGAGAACTTTGGCAGCTCCGTTACCTGGAGCGTGCCCGAAGGCGGGCTGTACTGCTGGATCAAGTTCCCCGAGGGAACCGATCTCGCGGCGGTGCAAGAAGAGATCTTCCACGAGGGTGTCAGCTACTACAACGGCTCCCAATTCTCACCCACCGGCGAAGGCTCCAACTACGTCCGGCTCTGCTTCGGACACCCAGACGTCCAAACCATCCATGACGGGGTGGCCGAGTTCGCCCGGATACTAGACCAGAAAAAGGTCTTCCCGGGATAGCGTTTCCGGGAAGCATTCGGCTCCACACCCATGAATTTCGTCCATAATCTTCGGATACGAAAAGCGGCGGACCTTCTGCGCCAGACCGGAGGTCCATCGGTCGAACAGGTGGCCCATCAAGTCGGATTCAAGAGCCGGAGCCATTTCTCTAGCGCCTTCAAAAACCAGTTTGGCATCTTCCCCGCCGCGTTTCGGGAGGGCCAACTAATTTGACAGGACTACGTACAGCGTGACCACAGCTAATAAAAGGAAGGGCGGGTCTGAGACCTGCCCCTCCTTTTATGCGTACCCGGTTTGACTCGATCTACTCGTAGGGCATCAGCTCGATGGTCAGGTTGTTGGGGTCGCTCACGTAGATCGCCCCGCCTACTTCATGATATTTAATCTTGTTGCGGTCGCACCGCTCTTTAATGTCCAAAAAGATGCTCTTCGCGATGGGCAGCGCGATGTGCATGACGTTGCCAACACCCTCGGGCGCCCGCCGTTGCAGCCGCGGCACGTGTGGAAAGTCAAAGAAGGATAGACGCATCCCGTTTCCAATGGCTACATTCATGTGGGTCGACTCGTCCACGTCCCGGTTTGGGGCAACACTAACAACCGGCATGTCCATGATCTCATCGTAAAACTTAGCCGTTGCTTCCAGGTCCTTGGCGAACACCGCTATATGGTTCACACCTTGGGTAGGTCCGTCCTTCCCGCCTTGAGGAATCAGGCCGCGAAGTCGTTCACGCATGGCCTCTGTTTTGTTATCGGACGTTGTCATGTTTATGCCCTCTGGCTTTCGGTTGTCCGGGGTTCTCCAGGTCTAGGATCGAGATCAGTCTGCCGTAGCCGATGAACTGTCCCGTGATCATTCCAAGTTCAAAAATCTCAGGGTCAGTGAATTCGTCCCTCAGTTCCTCGAAAAAGTCATCGCCCATGCTGTGGTGGTCGGTGGCCATCCGCTGGGCGAACCGTACCGCCAGCTTCTCCCGGTCCGTGATATCCGCAGTTTCTAAATCCGCGAGACTGGCGACCATTTCCTCGGTCATGCCCTGCTGCACCGCCGGCACAGCCCTGCCTAGCCTTCAAGTGGCGCAGTCGTTCAGGTCGGCTATCTTGAGCCGGACCAATTCCTTGAGGCGTTGTTCCAGCAGACCCGCCAACTTGAGCGGGCCGTAGAAGTCCCAGAAGGCCTCGTAGGCCGCCGGCAGGTTCCCCGCCGCCTGGAAGATGGCCGGGTTCAGCTTATGGGCCTCCGCGCCCTTGGCGATCTCACGGAGCCTTGGAGTCAAATCTTCGGTAGGAATAAGCCTGATCCGTGCCATCAACAACTCCTGAACAACAAATACCAACGATGCAAGATAAGCGCGCAGCCTACCTACCCAGTAATCCCCGCTCTGCGGGGTTAGGCTATGGGCCGGTTGGTTACTGCGGCGTCTACTTTCCTCGGGATGAACTGGCCACTGCCGGGGGCGGCTTTGAACTCCCGGTTTTCCACCACCACGTTGCCGCGGAGGATGGTGGTGACCGGCCAACCGTCGGCCTCGAAACCTTCCCAGATGCTGTAATCGGTGATATGGAAATCGTCCATGGTCAGCTTGCGCTTGAAATTGGTGTCTATCAGCGTTATGTCTGCGTCGCTACCCGGCGCCAGTACACCCTTGCGGGGGTACAGGCCCATGATCTTGGCCGCGTTGGCCGAAGAGACATCCACGAACCGCTGCAAGGACATGCCCCGGCGGGAAACGCCTTCGCTGTAGGTCACACCCATGCGTGCCTCGGCGCCGTTGTGGCCGCCGGTCACGTCTGAGACCGTCCGTCCTGAGATCTTAGTCTCCCAGGACGTGCAGTACTCATCGGTGGCCATTGTGCTGAGACCATTGTTCACGATGCCGTCCCAGAGCGACTGTCGGTCGGCTTCCGACTTCAACGACGGGTAGGTGTGGTACTTCATCCCGTTCTCTTCCTTGTAATCGTCGGAACTGAAGCAGCAGTAGTTGTGCAGGGTCTCTCCATAGACCGGGCGGCCGTTGGACCGGGCCTCCAAGATCGCCTGTAGGCCTTGGGTGGCGCTCACGTGGACGAAGTAGACCGGGGCGCCGGTCCATTCCGCAACCCTGAGCACCCGCCGGAAAGAGACGTCCTCCGACTCAGCGCTGTGGACCAGGTGCATGTTGTACCATTCGGTTGTTTCTTCCCGGGCCAACTTCTGGTACATGTGCTGAACCATATCGTCGTCCTCGGAATGGACCAGCAGCATGGCGTTCATCCGCTGGACTTCTTCCATCAGGTCATGGAGGTGGCCGGTGCCGACCATGCGTGGTTCGCCGGTGGTCGCGGGAGGCCGGATGTTAGTAGTGAAAATCTTGATGCTGGGGAAGCCGTCCTCGACCGCCTCGTGCAGCGAGCCCAGGATCTCCGGTGGGATGGCGCCCAAAAGCATCAGGTGGTGGGCATAATCGGCGTAGGAATTGCCCTGCCAGACGTCAGTGCGCTCCTGGATGGCCTGGGGAATGTCGATACCGGGAAACTGGATGGCGAAGTCCATGAGCATGGTGGTGCCGCCGATTAAAGCGGCGCGGCTGACTTCGTCCGGCGGAGCTGTTTTGAGGTCACCATGACCCATGATGGGCGCGGAAATGTGGGCATGGGGCTCGATCCCGCCGGGAACGACCACCATGCCGGCGGCGTCTATGACACGGCCGACCTCGTCGGTCAGCGCGCCCGGAGCGGCCACCGCAACTATCTTTTCGCCCTGAATCGCAACGTCCCATTCCCCGACCCCCATGGGAGTTACAACCTGTCCGCCCTTTATGATTAGGTCAAGCATTTTCGTGCCCTCCAAAAAATACGCCGATTCGAGCATACCCAGACTCGATAACGGAGTTTAGCACATAGCTAGAGGCGCGGCACCAGGCACAAATAACAGCGAATCGTGCGGGGAAACGAGGGAGATTAAGGGAAGCACGTCCCCTAGTCGTCGGCGTGGATGTGGGCCGGAGCGGAATCTCCTGCCCCAGGCAATTGGTCTTCCCAATTGGGCAACAGTTCTTTCTTGGTCGTGGGCAATAGCATTATGCTGATCACGCCAACCATACTCAACGCCAATGAAAGCCCCATTGTGGCATCGAAGTTGCCGGTGATGTCCCGAAGTTGACCGCCGATCAGCGCTCCCGCAGCCATACCGACGCCTGCTCCCATCATCTGGTAACCGTAGGTGGTTCCGATGGGACCGCTGCCGTAGTACTGCCGGTTGATGATTGGAAAGGCGCTCATCTCGCCGCCGAAACCGATGCCGAAAAGAACGGCGAACAGGTAGAAATGCCAGGCGTCCTGGGCGAAGAACAGTAGGAAGATTGGAGCTACTTGTAGGAAGAAGCAGCCGGCCATAGCGGGCTTGCTCCCCATCCTATCGGCGATGACCGGAACAGCGAACCGCGTAATCGTGCTGGTGACCGACATAGTTACGAACGCCCCAGCGGCCAATCCTTTCGACACACCCTCGTCCTCAGCCATGGCGACCAGATAAACCAAGATTATTGCGTGGCCGGCGCATCCCCAGAAATGGATGCCAATCAGGTTCCAAAACGCGCTGGTCTTTTGGGCCTGTTTTAGGAAGACCTTGGTGCGTACCCTGGCGATCTCCCCGGTCTGCACTGCCTTAATCGGCTCGTCTTCGGGCGCTCCAAACGGCCGCACGCCAATCTGGGCCGGCTCGTTATAGAAGAACTTGATCATGACCAGGATTATGGATCCGCCGACTATCCCGGGAATCCAGAATGCTGCCCTCAATCCGTCCAAGCCACCGCCAAATAGGTGGATGATATACAGCATGATGGGTACGGCAACCAATGGGCCGATACCTTGGGAAGACTGAAGCAATCCCATGCCGGTGCCCAAGTGTTTTCGAAACCATAGGGTCACGGCAGCAGTCAGCGGAACCTGAAAGATACCCATGGCGGCGCTAAGGATGACACCGAAGAAAAGGTAGAACTGCCAAAGCTCCCGCATGAACCCGGTGAGTACCATCCCCACGATGAACAGGACCGCCCCCAACCTCATGGTCCAGCGGACTCCGTAACGGTCGCCCAGCCAGCCTGCGGGGGGCCCGAACAACCCGGAAACGATCCACTGGAGGGCGAATCCCAGACCCACGGCGCCATAACTCCAGCCGAATGAATCAACCAGGCGCGGAATGAGGATGCTGGATGAAGAACGAAAGGACGAACTGAACAACCGCATCACGGCGCCAACCGCCACGATCACCCAGGCATAGTGGACATGGCGCCCACCGATCACCAGATTGGAAGGTTCGAGGTTAAATTTGGCCATTCAATCCCGATTTTTGAATCGCGGCCGCGCCCAATGCGCTCAGGTCCGCGGTCTTTGTATTCGTTCCCAGCGAGGAGGCGCTGCGTTAAGGAATCTACGCCGCTGTCCGGCTGTCGGATGCGCACTGACGGGGCATTATTCGATACTGAAGTACGTGGACTATATCGCACACAGATGATAGCCCATAGGGCAACCAAATGGAAAGGATACGCGGCAAGCAAAAAATAGGCCTGGGATACCTTTGGCGGAACCCGCCATTTTTCCTGGGCCGTTACGTTGACATTGTATTAAATGCTTGTATAATTGAGGTTTACTAGTGCTATGCCTCACGTGACGAATTCGTTCACCACACCTGTGATTATCGTTCCTGAGCAATCCCTTTCGCCGCATACACTCGCGCCTCAGGCATCCGTCCGCTCGGCCAGTCTCGTCCACTCACATTAAGGAGAATGGTAAATGGCTCTGTCTCCTGCTCTTAAAGGGCAATCTACGCAACTGCCCGAAGTAAAGACCTATGCGCAGATCCCGAAGGTTCTCGACGTCCCCAATCTGATTCAAAGTCAGATACAGTCTTGGGATTGGATCAAGACTGAAGGGCTTACCGAAGTATATCAGGAAATCTCACCCATAGCCGATTACACCGGCAATAAATATGAGTTGCATTTCCTCGAGCATTACTTCCGGGAGCCCAAGTACACGCCACAACAGAGCAAGGAGCGGGAGATCACCTACTCCCAACCCCTCTACGTAAAGACCCGCCTGGTTATGAAAGAGACCGGCGAGATCAAGGAACAAGAGATCTTCATGGGCGACATCCCCATGATGACCAACAATGGCACGTTCATCATAAATGGCGCAGAGCGTGTCGTTGTCAGCCAACTGGTTCGCTCACCTGGAATCTATTTCGTCCTGGAGCGAAACGCCATCAGCAACCGCCACCTCTGCTCCGCCAAGCTGATTCCCTCTCGCGGCGCTTGGCTCGAGTTTGAGACCAGTTCCAAGGACATCATCTCGGTCAAGGTAGACCGCAAGCGCAAAGTCTCCGCATCAACGTTCCTCCGCGCCTTAGGCGTGGCCGACGACAATGACATGATGGCTTTGTTCTCGGATATCGACACCGATGAGAACCACAATTACATGCAGACGACCTTGGACAAGGACCCCGTCCTTGAACCCAAGGACCTGAACTTCAAGGAAGACGACCTGCGCTCCCTCTGGGAGTGGCTCCATGAAGACAAAGACTTCGACGGCGACGCCGCCCGGCGCATCGCGGCCGCCCAGATCGAGTTCTACCGCCGCCTACGGCCCGGTGAACCGCCCAGCCTCGAGAACTCCCGGACCTTGATCCGAAACCTGTTCTTCGGTCCACGCCGCTATGACTTGGGCCGGGTTGGACGCTACAAATTGAACCGCCGCCTCGGACAGGCAACGAATAACGACTTGATGACTCTGAGTTTAGAAGACGTGGTGTCGGTCATCCGCACCATGATCCGCATCAACCAGGGCGAGGGCCGCCCGGACGACATCGACCACCTGGGCAACCGCCGCGTCAGAGCGGTTGGCGAACTGGTCCAGAATCAGGTCCGCGTTGGCCTGCTCCGGATGGAGCGGATGGTCAAAGAAAAAATGACTCTGGTGGATCCCGAAGCCGCCGCTCCCCAAGGGCTGGTTAACATCCGCCCGGTGGTCGCCGCGGTGAGGGAGTTCTTCGGCGGCTCTCAGCTTTCCCAGTTCATGGACCAGACCAACCCACTGGCGGAGTTGACCCACAAACGGCGTCTCTCAGCCCTTGGTCCTGGCGGTCTATCCAGGGAACGGGCCGGGTTCGACGTGCGGGACGTTCATTTCTCCCACTACGGCCGAATCTGCCCCATAGAGACTCCGGAAGGTCCCAACATCGGATTGCTCAGTTCCTTGGCCTCTTTTGCCAGGATCAATCCCTATGGATTCATAGAGTCACCTTATAGGAAAGTGCTAAAGAGCCTTCCTTTCGATTCAGACGACCTCAAGGGCCGTCTGGTCACCGAATCTGTGTTGGACAAAGACGGCAAAACCATCGTTGGCAAGGGCCGGGCCATCGGGGCCAACAAGATAAACGCCCTGAAACAACTGCCCAAAGGCACCATGATTGCGGTCCAGCCCTTCGTTGCCACCGGTGATGACGATGTCATCTATCTGTCGGCCGACCAAGAAGAGGACTTCTACGTCGCCCAAGCCAACGCGGAGCTAGACCACCTGAACCAGTTTGTCCAAGACCGCGTTGAACTCCGAGTCGGCGAGGAATACACCCAGGAGTCGGCGGACCTGATTGACTACATGGACGTTTCGCCCATGCAGATCATGAGTGTTTCCGCCGCGCTCATCCCGTTCTTGGAGCATGACGATGCCAACCGGGCCCTGATGGGGTCCAATATGCAACGTCAGGCCGTGCCTCTTTTGCGGCCTCAAGCGCCCGTGGTCGGCACCGGCATCGAGAGCCGGGTGGCCCGGGACAGCGGACAGTTGGTCCTATCACAGACCAACGGAGTAGTGACGTCCGTTACCGGAAAAGAAATCATCGTGACCGATGAAGACGGCGAAGAACATTCTCACCCCGTCATCAAGTTCTCACGAACCAACCAGGGGACGTGCTTCGACCAGCGCCCAATCACAACCAAGGGCGACTTCGTGGAGGTCGGCACCGTGCTGGCAGACAGCTCCTCCACCGACCACGGCGAGTTGGCCTTGGGCCAGAACGTGCTCGTGGCCTTCATGTCCTGGGAAGGTTACAACTACGAAGATGCGATCATCGTCAGCGAGCGTCTATACCGCGACGATTACTTCACTTCCATACATATCGAAAAGCATGAGATGGAGGCCCGGGAGACCAAACTGGGCCCCGAAGAGATCACACGGGACATCCCCAATGTTGGGGAGACCAGCCTGCGTGACCTGGACGAGATCGGCATCATCCGCGTCGGTGCGGACGTTGGCCCCGGAGACATCCTGGTGGGCAAGGTTACCCCCAAGGGTGAGACCGAACTGACCGCAGAGGAAAAGCTCCTGCGCGCCATCTTCGGCGAAAAATCCAGGGATGTTAAGGACACGTCGCTACGCGTGCCGCACGGCGAGCGTGGCAAGGTCATCGAAGTTAAATACTTGACCCGCGAGAACAAAGACGACCTTTCACCGGGCGTAAATGAGGCCATTAGAGTCTGGATCGCCCAAACACGGAAGATTTCCGTGGGAGACAAGATGGCCGGGCGCCACGGCAACAAGGGCGTAGTCGCCCGGATCCTGCCGGAAGAAGACATGCCCTACATGGCGGACGGCACGCCGGTGGACATCATATTGAATCCCATCGGAGTACCTTCACGGATGAACCTGGGGCAAGTGCTGGAAACCCACTTGGGTTGGGCCGCACGCGGCCTGAATTTCAGGGCCAACACCCCGGTTTTCGACGGTGCAGGCGACCAAGCCATCGAAGATGCCTTGGCCCGCGTTTGGTTCACAGAGCAAGCAGGCGCCACCAGCATCGGTCCGGCCGACGGCTCACCCGAGGTTGATTACCCCCAGGTTGACCGCTGGCTGGAAGAGAAGGGCTACAACCCTCGCGAGATCTTCGACGAGACCAAATTCGGCGCTGCCCAAGAGGCTTGTCTTCGGATGTGGCTCACTGATGAAGCTGGCGTCAATACCAAGGAAATGACTCTGGACGACATGCGCAAAGCCGCCATCACCGTGCACCGGGAACAGCGCATCGCTCCGCCCACGTTCGGTAAATTCGAACTCAGTGACGGGCGGACCGGAGAGAACTTCGACCAATTGGTCACGGTGGGCCACATCTACATCTTGAAGCTCATCCACTTGGTGGAAGACAAGATTCACGCGCGCTCCACCGGCCCCTATTCCATGATCACCCAGCAGCCCCTGGGCGGAAAGGCCCAGTTCGGCGGACAGCGCTTCGGTGAGATGGAAGTTTGGGCGTTGGAAGCCTACAGCGCGGCATACAACCTGCAAGAAGTGCTAACGGTGAAGTCTGACGACGTCGCCGGACGCGTAAAAACCTATGAAGCGATAGTCAAAGGTGAACCCATTGGCCAACCGGGCGTGCCGGAATCGTTCAACGTTCTGCTCAAGGAACTCCAGAGCCTGGGGTTGGCAGTTGAGCTGTTGAATGAGGAGAAACGCCCGCCGCTCACCTCAGGCATATCGGACGAAACCGATCTATTCCAGGCGATGGAGACGATTTAATGGTCAGGATGGTAGACAGGGCGGAAACACAGGGGACTAATTTCAATTCGATCCGCATCTCCATTGCTTCCCCTGAACAGATACTCAACTGGTCTCACGGCGAGGTAACCAAACCGGAGACCATCAATTACCGCACCCTGCGCCCGGAGAAAGACGGCCTCTTTTGCGAGCGGCTGTTCGGACCCACCAAGGACTGGGAGTGCTTCTGCGGCAAATACAAACGCATTCGTTATCGCGGTGTGATCTGCGACCGCTGCGGAGTGGAAGTAACCCGCTCCAAGGTCCGGCGTGAGCGCATGGGCCATATCCGCTTGGCTGCTCCCGTAGCCCACATTTGGTTCAGCAAGACCACGCCAAGCCGACTCGGTCTTCTTCTGGACCTGTCGCCCCGAAATCTGGAAAGAGTCCTCTACTTCGCCCAGCACATCATCGTGGCCGTGGACGAAGACGTGCGCCTGGAAGCCATTGAGTTGGAACATGCCAAATTTGAACTGGAATTGAGGAAAGCCCGTAGGCAAGCTGAGGCCCGGACAGAGGCGCTTAAAGCCCAGTTGAACGGCAACGAAGCTGCGCCAGATGACCAAGAATCGGACGAAGAAAACAGCAATGAGTCCGGCGAAGAAGAACCGGTTGCGGAGGGGGTAGCCGAAGAAGTTACCGCCGAATCGGCTGAAGAGACTTCGGAAATAGCCGAAGACGATTCCGACGCCCCTGTTCTCCTTGAAGAGGAGGAAGAGGTAACGGACCCAGTTGCCATCCAGGCCGAGATCGACGCCGTAGAGGAGCAATTGGTTACGGAAGAAGGCCAATTGGAGGAGCAACTCAAGGCGGCCATCGACGAACTGGAAGACCTGCGTGTCCACAAGCTGATCGCCGAGACCCGCTACCGCGAATTGAAAGAGGCCTATGGCGATGTGTTCGAAGCGAACATGGGCGCCGAGGCGATCTTGGCCATCCTGAAAACCACCAACCTGGAGGCTCTCCGAGACCAATTGTTCAATGAGATGCACTCCACATCCGGCCAACGCCGGAAGAAGGCCATAAAGCGCCTGCGCGTGGTGGAGTCCTTCCGCAATAGCGGAAACCGTGTTGAGGATATGATTCTCTCGGTTCTGCCCGTGCTGCCTCCTGAGTTGCGCCCTATGGTGCAGCTAGATGGCGGTCGGTTCGCTACAAGCGACCTGAATGACCTCTATCGCCGGGTGATCAACCGCAACAACCGGTTGAAGAGGCTCATGTCTCTGGGCGCGCCGGAGATCATCATCCGGAATGAAAAACGCATGTTGCAGGAGGCCGTGGACGCACTGATCGACAACGGCCGCCGGGGCCGCCCCATCCAGGGCAGCCACAACCACAAGCTTAAGTCCCTATCCGACCTGCTGCGCGGCAAACAAGGACGTTTCCGCCAGAACCTGTTGGGCAAACGTGTGGATTACAGCGGACGCTCGGTGATCGTGGTGGGCCCAGAGCTCAAGATGGACCAGTGCGGGTTGCCTAAGCGGATGGCCCTGGAGCTGTTCAAGCCCTTTGTAATGCACCGCCTAGTAATCCTGGGCATCGCGCCCAACATTAAGAATGCCAAGCGCATGGTGGAGCGGGCCAGGGGAGAGGTCTGGGATATCCTCGAAGATGTCATTAAAGACCGTCCCGTTTTGCTTAACCGCGCCCCCACGTTGCACCGGTTGGGCATCCAGGCCTTCATGCCTGTGCTCATTGAGGGCAACGCCATCCAGATTCACCCGTTGGTCTGTTCCGCTTTCAACGCGGACTTTGACGGTGACCAGATGGCTGTCCACGTGCCCCTATCGAGAATGGCGGTGCTAGAAGCTAAAGAGATCATGCTCAGCACTCACAATATGCTGTCGCCTGCCTCCGGAGACCCACTGGTTGCGCCCACACTGGACATGGTGATGGGTTGCTACTACCTGACGGAGATCCGGGAAAGCAGCGCCGGCGCCGGCAACCGGTTCAACGACTTTGACGAGGCCAGTATCGCTCATGCCTCGGACCTGATTGACCTGCATGCTCCGATCCACGTACGGGAATTGCGTAATTACGACGGCGAATGGATGGAGACCACTCTGGGCCGGATGATTTTCAACGAAATACTGCCGGCTAAGATTGGGTTCCAAAACATCCTCATGAACAGGGCAGCCCTGAAAGACCTGACCGCCGACCTCTACCGAACCCTCACCCACGAGGAGACTGCTGAGGTTTTGGATGGTGTGAAAGACCTGGGATTCCACTATGCCACCACGTCCGGCATAACCATTGCCATCAATGACATTCAAGTTTCCTCCAAGAAACAGCAGGTCTTGGAGGAAACGACAGAAATGGTGAACGGATTCGAAGACCAATTCCTCTCGGG
>VFHG01000135.1 GCA_009392075.1 SAR202 cluster bacterium | reverse complement strand
CCTCTGATGGAGATTGTCAAATTAGCGGACAGCCCGCCGGAGGCGTTGCCTGAGGGCAGCCGCCCGTTGTCGGGAGTCCGGGTGCTGGATTTGACGCGGGTCCTCGCCGGCCCAACCTGTGCCCGCACGTTGGCTGAGCACGGCGCGGACGTCATGAAGATCACCGGCGCTCACCTGCCCAACATCGGCTATCAGGAATACGATACAGGCCACGGCAAGCTCAACGCCCAACTGGACCTCCGCGAAACGAAGGATATGGAAACCTTGCGCGGGTTGGTCAGTCAGACGGATGTGTTCTCCCAAGGCTATCGGCCTGGCACCCTCGGCGGACGCGGACTATCGCCCGAGGAGCTGGCGGAATTGAGGCCCGGCATCGTTTATATCTCGCTGTGTGCTTTTAGCCATATGGGGCCCTGGGCGTCGCGCCGGGGCTTCGACACCGTGGTGCAGACGGTAAGCGGCATCACCAACCGTCAAGGAGACCTGTTCCCTGGCGCAACTCCGGGGCCGCAGTTCTACCCGGTGTCAGCGATCGACTATCTAACGGGCTACTTGATGGCATTCGGCGGGATGGTGGCCTTGAACCGCCGGGTGCACGAGGGCGGGAGTTGGCTGGTTCGAATCTCACTGGCCCAGGTTGGACGTTGGCTGGTCAGCCAAGGTGAGATTCCCGAAGCGGACCTCAAGAACATCCCGGCGGAATTCACCCCTGAAGAAATCGCCTCGTGGTCCACGGTCAGCGACACGCCCATGGGCAAGCTCGGGCACCTGGGCCCAGTCCTGAGCCTCTCCGAGACCCCACCGCGCTGGGTTAGAACCTCAGTGCCCTTGGGCCACCACGACGCTGTGTGGCCGGAGCGGTCGTTGTAAAGAAACACTGACACCGAACAAACACGTAGGGGCACGGAAACGCCATGCCCCTACGTGTTTGGGCCGTTGTTTTGGGTCTGGTACCGTCAGATTTAGTCGGGCGTGCTGCCCAGCGCAGGGACGTTGGACTCCTCGTCGGAGGCCAGTTGGCGGTTGACCGCGCTCAGATAGGCCTTGGCGCTGGCGACGATGATGTCGGTGTCGGCGCCCCGGCCGGTGTAGGTGCGGCCGTCCTTCTCAATCCGGATTGTAACGGTGCCTTGGGAGTCGATTCCCTCGGTTACCGCCTGGACATTGAAGTCCACCAGCTTGGACGCGGTGCCAATGGCCCGGTCGATGGCGTTGCAGACCGCGTCCACGGGGCCGTTGCCGGTGCAGGCGTCGGTGATGGACTCGCCGTCTGGGCCGATGAGTTTGACGGTGGCGGTGGGGATGCCCTGGTCGCCGCCGGTGAACTGCACATGGTCCAAGGTGTAGCTGATCGGCTCGGTGGACGTCCGCTTCTCCTCGTCCATGAGAATCTCCAAGTCGCGGTCGGTGACCTCACGCTTCTTGTCGGCCAGGTCTTTGAAGGACTCGAATACCTTGGCCAAGTCTTCTCTGGAGAGGGTGTAGCCCAAGTCTTCCAACCGGGACTGCAGTCCGGCCCGGCCGCTGAGCTTGCCCAGCACCAGAGTGTTGCCAGGAACACCCACGCGCTCCGGCTGCATCACTTCGTAGGTGGAGCGATTCTTCAGCACGCCGTCTTGGTGGATTCCCGATGCGTGTCTGAAAGCATTCTCTCCGACGATGGCCTTGTTGGACTGGACGGCCATGCCGGTGATTCGGCTGACCATCCGGCTGGCACTGTAGATCTGGGTGGTGTCTGCGTTAATCTCGATCCCGAAGTGGTCCTTGCGGGTGTCCAAACCCATGATGATCTCTTCGATGGAGGCATTGCCTGCCCGTTCGCCGATGCCGTTGATGCAGCCCTCAACCTGGCGGGCGCCGAACTCCACAGCGATCAGGCTGTTGGCCACGGCCAAGCCCAGGTCGTTGTGACAATGAACGCTAAGTGTGACGTTTTCGATGCCCTTAACATTGGCCTGTACGTCTTTGAGCAGTTGACCGAAGCCGGTGGCTGACGGGATGGCGTAGCCAACGGTGTCGGCGATATTGATGGTGGTGGCGCCGGCCTTGATGACCTCTTCCAGCATGTGGAACAGGTACTCAGGGTTGGTCCGCGTTGCGTCCATGGGCGAGAATTCGACATCGTCGCAGTAGCCCTTGGCCCGCTCGACGCTCGTTACGGCCATCTCCAGGACATCTTCGCGATTCTTGCGCAGTTGGTGCATCTGGTGAATCTCCGATGATGAGAGAAACACGTGGATGCGGGGTCGCTTGGAGTGTTCCACGGCCTTGGCGGCTTGGTCCACGTCGTTGGCAACGGCCCGGGCCAGAGAGGCGATGATGGGACCTTCGACCTCTTTTGCGATGGCGGACACCGCCTCAAAATCGCCGGGTGAGCTGGCGGCGAACCCGGCTTCGATGATGTCCACTTGCAACTTTTGTAGTTGGCGGGCGATCTCCATCTTCTCGATGCCAGTCATGCCGATGCCGGCCGACTGCTCGCCGTCGCGGAGGGTTGTGTCCAAGAGCAATACTCTTTCTTTAGCCATTTCTATTACCTATTCCCTTTCTGTTTTGAAATTTGGGCTGCCGTTGCCGCTAACTGCGGCCTTCAGAAAGGATCGCCAGGGCCACGTAGTCAACCGCCGACAGCCCTGCCAGGGCCAGCGGGCGATGGTTGACTACACTCAACGCCGCCAAGATCGTCATGATATTGCTCCGCACTGCCGAATATTCCGGTCTTTCCCGGTCTTTCAATAAGACGGGTGATTGCTTGATTATTTGGGATCCATCCAGGGCATCATGGCGCGAAGTTCTTTGCCGATGTCCTCGATCTGACTGTGCTGGGCCGCTTCCCTAAGGGGCGTGAACCGCGGGCGGCCTTCGTCGTTCTCGGCGATCCACTCCTTGGCGAAAGTGCCGTCCTGGATCTCTTTCAAGACCTGGCGCATATTGTCGCGAACGTGCTCGTCGATGATCCGTGGGCCGCGGGTCAAGTCGCCGTACTCAGCGGTGTCGCTGACAGAATAGCGCATGTAGTTGAACCCGCCCTGGTACATCAGGTCGACGATCATCTTCAGTTCGTGTAGGCACTCGAAAAATGCGATCTCCTGGGGATAACCGCCCTCTACCAATGTGTCGAAGGCTGCCTTGACCAGTGCAGTCACGCCACCACAGAGGATGGTTTGCTCGCCGAAAAGGTCGCTCTCAGTCTCATCTTTGATGGTGGTCATGAGTACGCCGGCGCCGGTGCTGCCGACACCCTTGGCGTAGGCCAAGCCGATGTCTTTGGCGTTTCCGGTGGCGTCTTGATGCACCGCCAAAAGGCTGGGCACCCCAACGCCCTCGGTGAATAATTCGCGCATCCGGTGTCCGGGGGCCTTAGGGGCAACCATCATCACGTCGATGGTTTCCGGAACCACGATCTCTTTGTAGTGGATGCTGAAGCCGTGGGCCACCATGAAGGCGCTGCCCGGCCTGAGGTTCGGCTCGATCTGCTCGCGGTAGATGCGGCCTTGAATGTGGTCGGGAATGACCATCATCAGGACGTCGGCCTCTTTGGCCACCTGGGGTACATCTGCCACCCGCAGGCCTGCGGCTTCCGCCACGGCCCGGCTCTTGCTCTCAGGGTAGAGTCCAACAACCACGTCCTGGCCGTTATCCTTGAGGTTGAGGGCATGGGCGTGGCCCTGGCTGCCGTAGCCAACCATGCCGATCGTCTTGCCCTCAAGAAATTTTAGGTCTGCATCCTTGTCGTAATAAACGTCTACCATGTTTGTTTCGTCCTTCCCTGCTATTCGTCTTATTGTGCTGAATCTTTAAGAGTGGCTGACGCCGTTGGCCTGTCCTGAATGGTCACTGTTCCCGTTGGACATACCGTTGGCTTGACCCCGCACCATGGCCACCAGCCCGGTCCGCAGCATCTCGAGGATGCCGAAGGGCGCCAGCAGGTTTTGCAGGGCGTTGATCTTGTCCGATTCTCCGGTGATTTCGATGACCATCGAATCGCTGCCGACGTCGATGATGTTGGCCCGGAATAGGTTCACGATCTGGATGATCTCGCCACGGGTCATCTGGTTGGTGTTGACCTTGACCAAGGCCAATTCACGGGTGACGATGCGTTCGCTGGTGATGTCTGCTACCTCTATTACGTCGATCAATTTGTCCATCTGCTTGACCACTTGGCCCACAGTGTATTCGTCGCCGTTGACTACGAAAGTCATTCGGGATAGGCCAGGTTGCTCGCTGTTGCCCACGGCTAGGCTGGCGATGTTGAATCCCCGCCGGCGGAACATGCTGGCGACCTTGGTCAGCACGCCCGGTTTGTCTTCCACCAGGGCGACCAAAGTATGTTGTTCGGTTTGGTTAGCTTGGGTCATCAGGCAATCTCTTCGGGCACCGGTTCTTCCAGCATCTCTTTGACCGATTGGCCGTTGGGGATGAACGGGAAGAGTCCCTCGTCTTCCTTCACGATGAAATCGACGATGACCGGCCCGGCGGTCTCCATAGCCTGCTGGACTGCATCGACAACTTCTTCCTGTTTGGTGACGCGGATGCCTCGGATGCCGTAAGCCTCGGCGATCTTAACGAAGTCGGGATTTGCCGAGTACTCGCTGGCCACATAGTCCTTCTCGAAGAAGAGTTCCTGCAGTTGATGGACCAAGCCAAGGGAGTTGTTGTTCAAGATCGCGAATTTGACGTCGGCGTGGTTCTCCACGGCGGTGGCGATGTCGCACATGGTCATCTGGAACCCCCCGTCGCCGCAGACCGACCAAACGATGGTATCCGGACGCCCTATTTGTGCGCCTAGCGCGGCGGGGACCTCGAATCCCATGGTGCCCAGGCCGCCCGAAGTGACAAAGGTGTTGGGCTCGCTGAACTTGCAGTGCTGTGCGGCCCACATCTGGTGCATGCCCACGCCGGTGACCACGATGCCCCGGCCCTGGGTGACCTCGGTCAACCGCTTGAGCACATACTGGGGCAAGAGTTCATCGGACTTCCTGACGAGATGCGACGGGTGCTCGGCCTTCAGTTGGTCGATGCGGCGGCGCCAGTCGATATGGACGTTGGGTTCGATTTTGGGCAGCAATTGACCCAGGACCGCCTTCAGGTCGCCGACCATGCCCACGGTGGTCTTGATGTTTTTATCGACTTCTGAAGCGTCGATGTCTATATGGACGAACTTGGCATTGGGAGCGAAAGCCGATATCCGGCCGGTCACCCGGTCGTCGAACCGCATACCCAAGCCGATGATCAAGTCGGCCTCGTCAATGGCCAAGTTGTTGTAAGCCATCCCGTGCATGCCCGACATGCCAAGGTTCAGTTCGTGGTCGGATGATATGGCGCTGATGCCCAACAACGTGGTTATCACCGGGATCTGGGCCTTCTCCGCCAGTTCGATCATCAGGCCGTAGGCGTGTGAGATCAGCACACCGTGGCCCGACATGATCAGGGGCTTCTCTGCCTTATTGATCAGTTCGGCTGCGGCGGCCACCTGGTCCTCCGGCGCCTCGCCCGGGATTTTATAGCCGGGCAGCTTGGTTTCGGTGGGCCAGATAAATTCCGTCTTCTCGCCCAGCAATACGTCCCTGGGAATGTCCACTAAAACGGGGCCGGGGCGTCCGGTGCGGGCGATGTGGAAGGCGTCATGGATGGCCTGGGCCACGTCTTTAACGTCCATGACCAGCATGTTGTGTTTAGTTATCGGCAGGGTCACGCCGGTAACGTCTGTTTCCTGGAATGCGTCGGTGCCGATGGCGGGCCTTGGCACTTGTCCGGTGATCGCCACCAGGGGGACCGAGTCCATCTGGGCGGAGGCGATGCCGGTGACCAGGTTGGTGGCGCCGGGACCAGATGTGGCGATACAGACGCCGACCTTGCCGGTGGCGCGGGCGTAGCCGTCGGCGGCCATGGCGGCGGCCTGCTCGTGGCGCACCAAGATGTGGCGGATGGCCGGGTAGCTGGAGAGAGCCCCGTATAAAGGAAGCACCGCTCCGCCGGGCAGTCCAAAGCACACATCAGCGCCCTCTTTCAGAAGGCTTTCGCAGACTATTTCAGCGCCGGTTAGTTCCATATTGTCCGCCTTAGGTCCACCTCGAAAATTCCAATAAAAAAACCCATCCCACTGGAAGGGACGGGCTTGTGTTTCCCGTGGTACCACCCTTCTTCTGGCCGGCGTCCATTACTCCACTGACCACTCGAAGACTTTATATCGGTGTCAACCGCCGCGCCTTACTGGTATTTCAGGCGGGCCGCTCCCGGGCGAGTTCGGGACCCTACTGCCACCGGATTTACACCAAACACCGGCTCTCTCAGGCAGGGTATCCTTACTACTCCCGTTCCTAGCGGATTTCGTAATATTTTAACCTAAGAATCGTATCAGTGGGGTAGGGGCTTGTCAAACAGACATAATGCGGGGACTGAACGTAGACTCCCCATCTTTGGACTCCCCTCTCCCCCAATGATAGAATATCCCCACTAAATCCGTAAATCGTAACGAGATATTTCTTCTTGTCTGAACGTATCTTTGTGGCTGTTGCTTGGCCCTATGCCAACGGTCCACTTCACCTCGGTCATATCGCCGGCTGCTACCTTAGCGCCGACATCTTCGCCCGTTACCACCGCATGAAGGGCAACGAAGTCCTGATGGTCTCCGGCAGCGACACCCACGGCACTCCCATCACAATCCGGGCTGACCAGGAAGGCATCACCCCCCAGGAAGTCGTCGAGCGTTACCACGCCATGTTCCTGGAGTCCTGGCAGAAACTGGGCATCACCTTCGACCTGTTCACCACCACCAATACCGAGAACCACGAGAAAGTGGTCCACGACGTATTTAAGTCGCTGCACGACAAGGGCTACATCTATACCGACAACATGCTGCTGGCCTACTGTGCCCAGTGCGACCGTTACCTGCCCGACCGCTATGTGGAAGGCACCTGCCCCCACTGCGGGCACACCCGCGCCAGGGGCGACCAATGTGATAACTGCGGCCAGACCCTTGATCCCCAAGAACTGATCGACCCCCGCTGCGCCATCTGCGGGGCGACGCCCGAGTTCCGCGAGTCGAAGCACTTCTTCCTGAAATTGTCGGTCTTCGAGAAACCCCTCTTGGAGTGGGTGGAGAAGCAGGACCACTGGCGTAACAACGTCAAGAACTTCACCCGCCAGTTTCTCCGTGATGGTCTCAAAGATCGGGCAATCTCCCGGGACCTTTCCTGGGGCGTGCCCCTGCCGTTGGACGGCTATGACTCCAAACGCATCTACGTCTGGTTCGAGGCGGTCATCGGCTACCTGTCGGCGGCCGTCGAGTGGGCCGATCAGCACGGCGGAAGCTGGGAAGACTTCTGGAAAAACCCCGCCACCAAGAGCTACTACTTCATCGGCAAGGACAACATCCCCTTCCACAGCATCATCTGGCCGGCGATCATAATGGCCTACGACAAAGGCCTGAACCTGCCCTACGACGTTCCCGCCAACGAGTTCCTGAGTCTGGAGAACCGGAAATTCTCCACCAGCCAGAACTGGGCCGTCTGGTTGCCCGACTACCTTGAGAGATACGACCCCGACCCCCTGCGGTACCTGCTATCGATCAACATGCCCGAGTCGGGAGACTCAGATTTCTCCTGGTCCGAGTTCGTCCGTCGCAACAACGAAGAATTGGTGGCGACCTACGGCAACCTGGTCAACCGGGTTCTCTCATTCGCCTACCGGAACTTCGACGGCAAGGTCCCCGGCATCCAGTCGCTGGATGAGGTCGACGAAGGATTGCTGCGCGCCGCCCGGAAGACCATGGAATCAGTGGACGAAAGTCTCTATAACTGCCGATTCAAGGCGGCCGTGACCCAGGCATTCGGTCTGGCCCAGGAAGCCAACCGCTACCTGGACACCAAGGCCCCTTGGAAGTCCATCAAAGAAGACCGGGACCAGGCGGGCGCCAGCCTGACCGTGGCCATGCAGGCGATCAACTGCCTGAAGACCATCCTCTATCCCTTCATGCCCTTCAGCTCCCAGAAAGTCCACGAATTTCTGGGATTCGACGGCCCCATCGAAGAAGGCGCTTGGGACTTCGATACCATCGTTGGGGACATCAAGGCCGGCGCAGACCTGCGTCAGCCCTCGCCGCTGTATACTAAGCTGGATCCCGAATTAATCGAAGAAGAGGTCCAGAAACTTGGTATTGGGGCCTCCGAAGAATAATATGCTCCACGGCCTAGACGAACGCACAGCATCCATCTACGCTCCGGTCCAAGACGGACTGGTCAGAGTAGATGACAGACTTCGCAGCCTGGCGGAAACAGAGACTTCTCCAGTCCAACCGCTGCTGCAATACGTGACCGATGCCGGCGGCAAACGGGTCCGTCCGGCCATCACTTTGTTGGCAGCCCAGTTTCACCCCCACGACGAGGAACGTCCCATCATCATGGCCAGCGCCGTGGAACTGCTGCACCTGGCCACCCTGATCCATGACGACACCGTCGACAATTCGCC
>VFHG01000134.1 GCA_009392075.1 SAR202 cluster bacterium | reverse complement strand
TTCCGCCGACGTAATAAGCCATGTGGGCCCGCAGCAGTTGTTCCCCATGGGCCAAGTCTTCTGCGCCGTCTGCCGCGTAGCAGAAGATGTAGGGAGAGACAGTCACATCAGAGATGTTACGGCCCGACTTGGCTGCGCCGATGCTTATCTGCTCCTTCAGGTCTGGCAGCCGGTCGCGGCTGGCCCAGACGGGAAGCCAACCATCGGCGAGCTCGCCGGTCAGTTCCAGGTTTTTGGGCCCCAAACTGGCCAGGTAGATGGGAACGCGCTCCTGGACCGGGGGAGATATCATGCGGAACCGCTCCATCTGGTAGAACTTGCCCTCATGGTTGACCGCTTCGCCGGCCAGGGCCATGCGGATGATCTCTATATATTCACGGGTACGCGCCAGAGGGGAATCGAAAGGTACGCCGTGCCAGCCTTCCACCACCACTTTCCCGCTGCTGCCCAGTCCCAGCATCGCCCGTCCCTTGGATATGATATCCAGGGAGGCTATTGTCTGAGCGAGGAGCGCCGGAGTCCGGCTGTATACGGTGGCGATACCGGTGCCCATGCGCAGGTTTTCGGTATGGCAGGCCACCATGGTCAGCACAGTGAAAACGTCCCGCCCCCAGGACTCGCCGGTCCAATACGAGTGATAGCCCAGGCCGTCCGCCTGTTTGGCTATGGAGATCAAGTCCTCGTCGGAGGTTTCCCGGCTGGCGTTGAGAAAAAATCCTATCTGTTCCATAGATGACTCCCTTAGGTCCCGAGGCGATGTTAGACCTTATTGCTCCGGGATTATAGGGGAGAGGTGGACAGGCGCGCCAGGATAGGGGAGGTCAGTTGCGGCTTTCCCAGAGGGTGAAATAATCGGGAGAATCGCCTTTCAGGGCTTCCGCCATCTGCTGCTCGTTCAACTTTTGCGTTATTGCGGATTCCCGTTCCACTAGGTCGGCGATGGTGGCTCCCCAATGGTCTGATTCAGGGCCGTTGAATCCACTGTGTATCAGTTGATTCAAGCCAGCGAGTATCTCGCTGGCGTGGGAGGTAAGGGCGCCACCGCTGACCACATAGACGACCACTGACGGTATCTCATCTTCGTCGTCTATCTGCACGCCGAGCCGCTCTAGTATGAAGGTCATGGCGATGTCCCGCACAATTTCCTCGATGGTAACCGGCAAATTCATGAAGTGGGAAAAGAGGAAATCGCTGGACGCGCGCAGCGTCTCGGAGAATTCTGCCTCTACGGTCCGGTAGAACTCCTCGTCAAAAACGTCGTCGGTCTTTAGCAACAACACTTGGGGGTCGTCTTCCCGGAAGTCGATGACCAGGAATTCCGGTAGGTGCGGGAAGATACAGAGTTGAATCTCGGGACGCCCGCCGCCGGGCAATTGTGGGTTGAATAACTGTTCCATGTGGTTCGTTTTCTCCACATTCAAAACGGTTAGAGAGGTGAAGAATCTCCTGGTGAAATGGACTCCCGCTACCTTAGTACTTTAACCCTACCCACAGCAATTATCCAGCCAGAAACACCTAGCCAAGTGACTCCAACCGCCGCACATGACAGTAACTGTTTATAGGATGCCTGAGATGTCGTGCATCTGTTGGTAGAGCCAGTGGTTGATGTCCTCACGGCAGACTGAATTTAGCATCCGGGCCGCTCGGTCTTTACGGTCTTCAGCCGACATCGTGATCGCTTGGTGCAGGGCCTCCATAGTACCCTCGATGTCTGTGGGAGAAACGCTGATAGCGCCATCGGCAAGCTGTTGGTAAACGCCGCTGCTGTGCGACAAGACCAATACCCCGTCGCGGTTGTTGACCACGGGGCCTTCCTTGGCAACCAAGTTCATGCCCTCGATTATGGTGTTCACCAGGAGCACGTCATATAACTTCATGCCGGCGATCGCCTGCGTGTAGTTGTTCTCAATGAACGGCACTATGGGCTGCCAGTCGTCCGTGCCGTGGTTGTTGTTGATCTGTTGAATGACCTGCTGAATTTCGTCCATGTACCGTTGGTACTGGCGTATATGGGTGCGGGAAGGCACCAGGAATGCTAGGAATTTGACCTTGTTCTTCAGTTCTGGATAACGGGTCAGCATCAATTCATAGGCCCGGAAGCCGCGAACGATATTTTTGTTCGGCTCGGCGCGGTCGATACGGACGATGGTGACGTCTCCGGTGTCGGCGGAAAGCCGGTTTTCATAGTCCAGGGCCCGAGGGGTGTTGGCGATGCGCTGGACCTCCTCCACATTGATGGAGATGGGGTAGACCTTGACGGAAGTGGTGCGGCCGTTCCGAGCGACGGTATGACTTGTCCGGTCAACGGTTACATCGGGGACAAATTCTTCGACCGTGTCCAGGAAGCAGCGGACGTCGCCGATGGTTTGGAAGCCCAACAGGTCGGTGGCGCACAAAGACTCGCAGATGCGCCGGATGATGTAATCCGGAATCATATGCCAATATTGAGGAGTGGGCCAGGGAATGTGGACGAAGTGCTGAATCACAGCTTCCGGCACCCCTTGGCGCACGAATTCCGGCATCAGATACAAATGATAATCGTGGCCGATGACTATGGGCGCCTGCTCCAAGGCCTGGGCTTCGGCGATAACGGCATTTGCAAAAGCCTGGTTCACCGGGATGTAGCCGCTTTCCCAGGCATCATGGACCGCGGCATCTACATTGGGGTTGTACGGCGGGTTCCACATATAGTGCTGCAGGAACCAGAGGAGAGGATTGCAAAGGATGTTGTAGTACTTGTGGTAAACCCGGCGGGGAGTCACCACGTAGCGCAGATTGATCTGGTGGCCCGGTAGCGGTGATTTGATGTGGGGACCCTGGCCGTTCTCCGAAACGACCCGGTCGCCTTCGCCCATGGCGCTGGCCACCCAGGTGAATTCGAATTTTTGGGCCAGGGAATTGAATGCGGTGACGACGCTGCCGCTGCCGCGCCGGGCTTCAGGCCGGCCATCGCCGGACATCTGGTGCTCAACCGGGCCGCGGTTGCTCACCAAGATAAGTGGCCGCTGTGAAAAGACGGCTTCGCAAAGCTCGGTCAGTTCGTTTACATCAGCCATGCTGCTTTCCTGTCAGGACCCTTTTTAGCATCCCGTAACTCATGTCAGAGACAAATTCAGTTGTGACTGTTTTGTTCCGAAATTATTGATTTTGTTAATTAATCCACCAAAATTTGGCTATATGGCGGTAAATCGATGATTTTATTACTGAATAATGCCAGCTAGTCGACACTATATCTTGCAGAAACCCTATGTCAAGGAGAGTAGGTTGGCCATGGCCTACACCCTCAGTTGGGTGCTACACGCCCAGCCAGCTTGGCAACCGCCTCGACCACTTCTCCCAACCCGGACACAGTGATATCCGGCTCCGTTTCTGCGTCGTCTGGGTCCTCCCTTTCATAGAACCCGGTGATCCAGATAGTCTTCAGTCCACACCGTTTGGCGCCGACCACGTCGTTTAAAACATGGTCGCCTACGTGGATGGTCTGTTGCGGTGTCGCATCCATTGCCCGGAGGGTCATCATGAATATCTCCCTGCCGGGTTTGGCAAGCTTTACCTCGTCAGAAAAAGTCAGGGTGTGGAAATAGTCTAGCATTCCTCGCTCCGCCATATAGCTGCGGAAGGTGAATCCAGGGGTCATACCGGTGTTGGAGATCAACCCCATCTTGAGACCCATATCCTTGATCCCCTGAAGCACCTGTACTGCATCGGAATGTGCCGGAGGGGGGTGGGTCAAGAATGAGTCCGAGTAGAATTCGGCGACCTCATCCATCACTCTCGGGGTAAGTTGTTCGGCCAGGCCGGGTTCGATGTGATTGACGAAGATCGAGACCTGCTCGCGAAAGTCGACGTCCAGACCGCCGTCGCGAACATCTCGGCACTGTTGGAAGCAGGACATATAGGCTTCTCGGATGTGCTCGAGGCCAAAGTTTTTACCGAATTTGGCCAAGGCGGATTTAGCGCCTTCAAGCCGGACCTCAGCCCGGGCCTGTCCAAGATCCCGTTCATCCACCAAGAGGGTCTGCCACAGATCGAATGTAACGGTGGTGATATCCGCCAAAGCTCCCGGCTCTCCCTATCCACCCGGCCAAGAAGATCGATTTGAGTATTGGGCCGTAGGTCGATTCTACACGAAATACTTTGCCCGCTAGGCGTGCGGATGTACAGAGAAGAGCAAAGCTATCCGTCGCGGCCTGCGCCGACTACAGAGGTGGACGGCGGGTGTGCCAGTCTGTCGCTTGTTCATAGGCGTGGGCGGTACGCAACACCGTTAGCTCATCGAAGGGCTTTCCCGCCAATTGCAGACCGATGGGAAGTCCGGTGTCCGAGAAGCCGCAGGGCACCGATATGGCCGGGAACCCGTTGATGTTATAGGGCCTGGTGTACTGGGTAAGAGCGCCCACTACTCCAATTTCCTGTTCGCCCGCCAGCACCTTGGCAGCCAGGATCTCCGGGGCGGTTACCGGCTCGGTCGGCCCGGCCAACAGGTCAACATCGTCAAGCAGCCGTCGCCCCTCTTGGTCAAGAAGGGTACGGGCCTGCTGCGCTCGAAGGTAGTC
>VFHG01000133.1 GCA_009392075.1 SAR202 cluster bacterium | reverse complement strand
ACGTGCCCAACGGCAAGATTGCCGGGATCAGCAAATTGGCCAGGGCTTTGGAATTGGCGTCGCACCGACCTCAGGTACAAGAAAGGCTTACTGCGGAGGTGGCTGACTCCATATTCAATGTCCTCCAACCGGATGGCGTGGTTGTTGAATTGGAAGCGGAACACCTGTGCATGGCCATGCGTGGTGTTAAGAAACCGGGCACTCGAGTGCTCACATCCGCGGTGCGCGGAGAATTCAAAAACTACCCGTCGGGGCAGGAAGGTCTCCTAGCTCTGATGCATAGCAGGTAAACGAAAGGTAAATAGTGGCAATCACACCGATCACATCGTTCCAAGAGATAGAATCCGAATGGGAATCAGTGCTCCATGACAGCCCCGCCAATACACTGTTTCTGACTCCCCAATGGCAAAAAGTATGGTGGGACACCTTTGGCGACGGCCGGATTATGTGCGGGTTTGCCTACCTGACTCCAGATGGCGGGACGGGAAATGGGATGGCCGCCATCGCCTCGCTGGCCAAGTCGGGCGACACCGTCTCGTTCATGGGCAGCCAGGACACCTTTGACTACAACGATTTTCCGATCAGGCCGGGACACGAAGAGGGCTTCTACCAAACCCTCTTGGAATGTCTTGAGGACCAGGGCGTTCAAACGCTGCGCCTGGATTCTCTAAGAGAAAGCTCGCCGACCCTGGAGGTTCTCCCGGAAATTGCCCGCAGCCGCGGATATAAGGTGGAGATCGAACAAGAAGACGTAACCTCAGGCATAGATCTGCCGGGCACCTGGGACGAATACTTGGCCCTTCTGAACAAGAAAGACCGCCACGAACTGCGCCGCAAACTGCGCAGGATGGACTCACAGACCGACTGGAAATGGTACAGCGTAACGGACCCCGCGGAGGTCGGTGGACGACTGGGTGAGTTCATATCGCTGATGCGCTTGAGCCGCACCGACAAAGACGAATTTATGACTCCCGAAAGAGAGAGGTTCTTTCACAACATCACCCAGCGCATGGCTGAATTGGGACAGCTCCAATTGTTTTTCCTGGAAATGGACGGCTCTACCGTGGCAACTTGCCTTTGTTTTGACTACGGGGGCTCCCGCCTGTTATACAATAGTGGTTACGATCCCGAATATGGCTACTACAGCGTGGGCCTGTTGCTCAATGCGATGAGCCTGAAGGACGCCATAGACCGGGGCCTTGCTTATTTTGATTTTTTGCGCGGCCCAGAGCCTTATAAAGCGCATCTGGGTGGCCAACAGAGGAGCCTTTATCAGATGGTGGTAACTAAGAGTTGAGCGTGAAAAGAGCGGCATTTATCACGCTCCACGCCTGTCCTCTGGCAGCCCCTGGGCAGGGGAAGTCGGGTGGCATGAACGTCTACGTAAGGCAATTGGCGTCGGCCCTAGGGAATATGGGGATGCAGATAGACATCTTCACCCGAGAACATTCCGATGTAGTCAATCGCATTGAGACCATCGGGCCGAACGTTCGGGTTATCCATATCGCGGCGGGCGACACTGAAGCCCATGTCGGAGAACTCTACGCCCTCCTCCCTGCGTTCCTAAAGCAACTAAACGCTTTCAGAGAAGAAGAGGGACTTAAATACGACGTAGTCCACTCCCACTATTGGCTATCCTCATGGGTCGGACGGGAGCTATCCCAAGCGATGGGCGTCCCTCACCTGGTGACCTTCCATACTTTGGGCCTGATCAAGATGCAGTCTCGGGCCGGCGAAGTCGAACAGCCCGAAAGACCCGTGGTCGAAGCCGAGGTCATGGCTTCCGCTGACCGGATCATTGCCTTCAGCCCCCATGAGCGAGACGCCATGGCGCGTCTCTACGGCGCGGACGCGGCGAAGGTATCGCTGGTGCCCTGTGGAGTCGATCTATCAGTGTTCCGACCCTTAGACCAGAAGACGGTCCGGGACCGCCTGGGGCTGAACGGAGAAAAGATCCTCCTGTATGTCGGCCGGGTTGAGCCTCTGAAAGGTCTGGACCTTCTGGTGGAAACCGCTGCTCAGATGGACTCGGAAGACGGAGTCCGAGTGATCGTGGTTGGCGCCGATGTGAACGGCGACCGTGAGATGGACCGCGTGAAGCTGTTGGCTAAGGAACGGGACTTGGAAGGGCAGATAGACTTCGTTGGTCAGGTGGACCACAAAGAACTGCCCCTTTATTACAACGCAGCCGACGTCTGCGTGGTTCCTTCCTACTACGAAAGCTTTGGTCTGGTTGCGCTGGAATCCATGGCCTGCGGCACCCCTGTGGTTGCGACCAGAGTTGGAGGGCTTTCCACCATCATCCACCATGGCCGCACCGGCTATCTAAAGCCATGGCGATGCCCAGACGCCTTTGCCAATTCGGTGGAGATGATCATCTCCAATGACGGCCTGCAACAAAGCATGGGCACGGCGGCCCGGAAACATGCCGAGGGCATGGGTTGGGACAATGTAGCCTCCATGATGTGGGACGAGTACACCATCTTGACCGGATGCCCGCTAGACGATAATAATAAGTGTTAGCCGCCCAGCATTTTGGCTGGAATGGTTCGGTTGTTTTGGCTTAGAATCTTCTCCCTGACCACCCGTTTCGACGGCTCCGCAGCCTGCGGCGCACCGGACCGTCCACAGGATTCACCGGCAGGCGCCGCCCTTTCCTTCGGAGGAACCCTTGACCCCAGATCCTAAAGAAACTACCAGTAGCTCTCGTCGCAGTCGACTTGGCCCTCTACGCCGCCCGTTTCGCCATATTCAACGTACACTAGGCGCTGGGATCTTGGTGATTCTGCCTATCGGCATCACCGTACTGGTCCTGAAGTTTTTCTTTGATCTCTTGGACCCTGTGCTGAAACCACTCGTAGACTTGCTGCCTGGCCGGTCAGTCACCGGTACGGGTATGGTGGCTCTTGTTGTGCTGGTTTACCTGCTGGGCCTGTTTGCTGCCTTGGTAGTCGGACGCCGGTTGATTGGTGTGGGACACAGAGTGATGGAAGTGATTCCGTTGGTTAAGGGGATCTATGGCACTACCCGTATGGCCATCGAGGTACTTTCCAAAAGCCAAAATGGAAACATTATTGGCGACGCTAATGAGGGCCAACAATACGCAGGCGTGGTTTTGATCGAATTCCCAAGGGCTGGCATCATGTCCATTGGACTAATAACCTCCAACATGCAGGATACCGACGGGGAAGAAGTTTTATCTGTCTATGTACCCACAACGCCGATACCGTCATCAGGATTTTTGGTCATAGTGCCTGCGTCAGAAGTAACACGAACTGACATGAGTGTAGAAGACGCCATGAGGGTGGTGATTTCAGGTGGGATCCGCTTGGATACCGTGTTCCAGAGAGCCGGTTTTCAGGTGCCGGGCAGGACCCGTTCGAACCAGTGACGTTCGCCCATTGTCTTGAACCCGGCAGACTCGTATAGCCCTACCGCCGGGGCGTTATTTCCGTCAACTTCCAAGCCGATTTCAGCCAACCCAATGGAACGCAGGTGCTTCATCCCTGCCTGTAGTATGTGGCGGCTCACACCCTTTCCCCGGTAATTAGGAACAACACCGATCATGCCGATTACTCCCCGCACTCCGTTCTCAGCCGGGACCATCACCGTCCAACAATAGCCGGCGGGGCTGTTGCCTTCCATCAAGAACAAAATGCCGTCTTTAGATGTGTTCGGCATCTGGGTGCGGTACTCGATCTGCTCCTCAGTGTTCGGGCAGAACCCCCAGCTTCCTGTGAAGGCGTCATTTTGGACCTGGGTGAGCAAGGGCGTGTCGCCGGTCTGGAAGGACAGCACGGAATATCCTGCAGGGAGTTCCAACTCCGCCAGTTCGTCCATGCTCCACAGCATATCTAGGTACGTCCGCACCTTGGTGAACCCCGCCTGCTCCAGCACTTTGCCCCTTCCGGAGTCGGCCATGACGCAGATGTGGGACACGCTTAATTTTTGGGACTCGGCCTTGGCAACGGCTTGCTGCACCAGGTCAATTTCGTCCGGGCTGCCAGCCAGATTCGGCGTGGTCATCACCTCGATGATCGAGCGGCCAATTGGGAACTCCCGGAATATCAGAGCCAACCCCTTGATTTGCCCCGATTGTTCCAACACCAAGCAGTTCTCGGTTGGATCAAGGCCAGGCTGGCCAAGGACACCTTGGAAGGTTCTGAGGCAGAGTTCGTGGAGTTCGCTGGAGGGGCTGTCGAGAGAGGCGACAAATTCGGCCAAGGCAGTATTGTGGCGGTTTGTGTATTTAACGACTGGCAATCAGGTCTTCCAGGCTGGTAAACTCTAAAATTGAAGGCTTGAATTTCAAGCTGACGGAATTCGACACCGCGATGGGCGGCAATCGAAAAATGTGTTGGCCAAGGACTGCTGAACCGTGCTCAATAGCTGTGGCCGATTGTAGCAGAGTATCTTGGCGTTCACAACACCAATATATCTTGCCCACGATACTGCAATATTTCCC
>VFHG01000132.1 GCA_009392075.1 SAR202 cluster bacterium | reverse complement strand
CTGTACGGGAAAGAAGTGGGTATCCCGGTCATGTTTTTCTTGTCCCTAGGCGACCCGACAGCGGCGATGATGGGACGACGCATGCCAGGCCCAAGGATATTAGGCAAGTCTCCCGGAGGCACTGCAGCGTTCATCGGAGTTGGGGCGGCGGCAGTCGCGGTGTTATTGGCGGCAGACGGCATTGACCATCATTGGGCGCTTTGGGTGGGGGTTGCAGTGGCCGGGGTGGTGGAGCTGGCATCCATTCCGCCCGATGACAACCTGGCGATACCATTGCTGGCCGGTACAGCCATGTTCCTGCTGGGAGTTTAGTTAAGCGGCCGTGAACAAAATCCATGGTGACGCTGGCCGCCAGGGCCGAGCATGATACATTGATGCCACCAACGGGAGGGCCAATGTCAACTGAACCCTGCTCGCATGTCACTATTACACAACTGACCGTTCGTCCCGCAGATATGGATGCGGACCGGAATGTAAATAACGCCGTCTACTTTGAGTATTTTCACCAGTCTCGCCTGGAGCATTTAGCCCGTCTCGGCGTATGGCGCCCGCGGGGCTCCCAGGATGATAACCTCTTCGCCTTGGCGGAAAATACCTGTCGATATTTGGCCCCTTCATTTTACGGTGATGTGCTGTCGATCTGGACCGCAACGCACGCTGTCGGCCGCAGCAGTTTCCAGTTGGTCTATCGAATTTGGCGTGAGAGCGACGGTGCACTGATTGCCGCTGCCCATTCCGTGCAAGTGTGGCTAGATGGGAGCCAACAGCCTACATCGCTGCCGCCTCCCGTGCGAGAAGGACTTACTGCTTCTCTGTGTACCGACCTGCCAAAGATGCCCTCGCGTGATTAGGTGAATTCACGATTTCTTCAGGCTTTTCCATACGTTTTTGGGCTAAATTAAGCTGCCCCGTCGAATTCGGTAATCTCTGCCCGTTCCCGCTGAAATTTTACGTAGGCTTGCTTGGTCAACAGCGGCCGGTGATTGGCTTTCACCTCTTTGGCCCGCTTGGCCCCGTCAGCCAGGAGTTCAATCACCACCATGGCCATGATTTTGGCCGGGACAATCACCGCCGACTCGTAGTCGGTGATGACGTACTCCTTGCTGTGTCCCGGGCCGACCGCTCCGGCGGTGTAGGGATGGCAGGCAGGCATGATGTGGCTCAGGTCTCCCATGTCTGTGGACCCGCCCCGGTTGCGGCGGGCCGGCATCACCAACGTGCTCTGTTCTCCCAACAGACCGATTGCCGTGCGCCTAAAGATGTCTTGTAACTTGGTGTCGTGGCGCATGGGCAGATAGCCCGGAATGGTGGTGATGTTCACCGATGCTCCGACGGCCATAGCCCCAGCCCGGAAACAACGGTCCACCGCTTCGGAATTCTCAACCACAACTTTGGGAGTCGCGGATCGGACACGCCACTCCAGCCTTACGTCGGATGGAACTGCGCTGACCGCCTCGCCTCCCCTGGTCATTATCCCGTGGATGCGGACGGTGTCGTCGGCTCGGTGGGTCTCCCGGAGTGCGTTGATGGCCTGGATGGCGAAGGAGGCCGCGTTCAGGGCGTTGACACCACGGTGGGGCAGGCTGCCGGCATGGGCGCCGACGCCGGTGTACCTCACGAACTTCACGACGTGGCCGTTGCTGGTCCCGCCCATGGCGAACCGCCGTTCGCCCATGTCGCTGGCGGTGTGGCACATCATTGCGATGTCCACATCGTCGAACTCGCCGAGCCGGATCAGCTCTTGCTTGCCCCCTAGGAATTCCAGTTTGCCCTGATTCCTCATCTCCAGCCGTTGCTCGACCTCGATGAACTCCTCAGCAGGAACGGCGAAGGGCACTATTTCCCCAGCTAGCTGAGCAGTGACCTCAGGGGTCAAAAGACCCATGGTCGCTCCCAACATCATGCCGATTTGACAGTGGTGGCCGCAGGCGTGGGCCGCGCCGGTGTCGGGGTCGGCGTGGGGGTGCTCGGTTACCACCAGGGAATCTAGTTCACCGATCACGGCCACCGACGGGCCGTCCCCCGCGCCGCCCTTGATGCGTCCTTTAAGTCCAGTGAGGGCCAGTCCGCTCTGGTGGGAGATGCCCAATTCCTGAAATTTCTCGGCGACCAACTGGGCGGTCTTCACTTCACGAAAGCCGGCCTCGGGATTGGCCAGGACCTGCTGGGCAAGGCCCACGATCTCCTTCTTGCGCTTCTCGATGGTCTCGCAGGCGAGTTTCTTGAGCTCTTCGACTGAAAGTGAAGGTGTGGTCATGTATTATGCGGCTCTGATAAAAGGGTAGGTGTGGTCATGGGCTACTAGCTCTTGTAGGTCTCTTCCGAGGCTAGGCTGCGCATGAATTTCAGGTATTCGGGGATGGACATGTCCGGCCGTTGCCCTCCGACGATGCTGTTGCCGTGGGAGGCGTTGTCGCCTAGTAGGTCGATGACCGTGTAGGCGATGGCCTTGGCCCCTTTTATCACGGCCAAGTCGTAGTCTTCGATAACATAGGTCGCGCCGTGGCCCAGGCCGGTGGCGCCGCCCACGTAGGGGTGGATGACCGGCATCAGGTGGCTGATGTCTCCCATATCGGTGGAACCGCCCCGGTGGTCCACGTAGCCAACATTCTCCTCGCCGACCAGGTCGGCGGCGTTGGCCCTGAAAATCTCCGCCATGGCCTTGTTCTGCTGCAGGGGCATGTAGCCGGGGATGGTCTGAATCTTGACCTCAGCGCCCACCGCCATGGCCCCGGCCCGGAGAGCCCGGTCAACCTTCATGTTGGCGTCCATGAGCGCCTCTAGGGTGCGACCCCGGACGAATGTTTCCATGCGCACATCGGCCGGCACTGCGCTAACCGCTTCACCGCCCTTGGTGATGATGGGGTGGACGCGGATGCTGTCCTCGTCCCTGAATGTCTCACGGTTGAAGTTGATGGCCGTCATGGCCATCATTGCGGCGTTCAAGGCGTTGATGCCTAGGTGCGGCGCCCCTCCCGCGTGGGAGGCCCGGCCGATGAACTGGATGCGCTTGGCCACCGTGCCGTTGTTGGTGTTGCTGATGCACATCAGCTTTTCAGCGGGGTTGCTGGTGGTGTGCAGCATCATCGCCATGTGGACGTCGTCGAACTCGCCAAGCCGGACCAGTTCCGGTTTGCCGCCCAGGAACTCGATCTTGCCTTCCCGGCGCAGTCCGTCCCGGTATTCGATCTCGATGTACTCCTCGGCCGGGACAGCCATGAAAGCGATGCGTCCCGCCAGAGAATCCAGCACGTCTGAGTTTGTAAGAGCCGTGGCCGCGCCTAGCATCATGGCTATTTGGCAGTGATGTCCACAGGCGTGGGCCGCGTTTGTTTCTGGGTCGGCGTGTGGGTGCTGGGATACGATCAGAGAGTCCAGTTCTCCCAACACAGCCAGTGTTGGGCCAGGACTACTGCCCGCCGTCTCAGCCTTCACACCGGTTATGCCCAGGCCGCTTTTGGGCTGCATACCCAATTCGGCGAACTGCTGGGCAACCAAGTTGGCGGTCTTAAACTCGCGGAACCCAGGCTCAGGGTTCTTCAGAATCGTTTTGGCCAGAGCGACGAGTTCATCGGCCCTGGCGTCGATGATCTCCGCGGCTTTGCGTTTCAGGTCCTCTTTCGAGGGCATTGAGCAATCTCCAATTAAGCCGCTTTCCGGCAAGGTTTTGATCGGGCTCCCAACGGCGGGTTAAATTGTAACAAAGGCAGCCTGTGATGGGTATCCCGGAGTGTATAATGGCCGGGTCGTGGCTGAGGCCAAAACTAGGCTCATATTTCACTTTGCTTCACTCTTTCCAAGCACAGTTATGAAGATAATAATCGCCCCTCAGGGGTTCAAAGGCGGCATCTCTGGTCTTGAAGCCGCCCGCGCCATCGCCCGAGGGGTCTTGGCGGCCGCTCCCGAGGCCGAAACCGTGCTGCTCCCAGTTGCCGACGGCGGGGACGGGACGCTGCATGCCCTGGTCGATGCCACCGGCGGCGAGATATTCACCAGCACCGTTACAGGGCCTATAAACCAGCAGGTGGAGGCCCAATGGGGCGTCATGGGCGACGGACGCACCGCCGTGATCGAGATGGCCAGGGCCTCGGGGTTGGCTATGATGCCGCCCCGGAGGCGCAACCCCAGGGTAACCACCACCCTGGGCACCGGCCAGATATTGAAAGAAGCGGCGGAAAAGGGCTTTAACCGGGTGATCGTGGGACTGGGCGGCAGCGCCACCAACGATGCCGGCGCCGGTATGGCCACCGCTTTGGGAGCTCGATTCCTTGACTCTCGCGGCAACACCCTGCCCCCCGGCGGCGCTGCCTTGGTCAGCTTGGACCGGCTCGATACCTCGGGGCTGCTACCGCGTCTCACGGACATGGAGATCATAGCCGCCACAGACGTCACTAACCCGCTGTGCGGTCCGACCGGCGCTTCGGCGATCTTTGGCCCCCAAAAAGGCGCTTCGAAAGACGTTGTAGCCGAGCTGGACGCTGCACTGCTCAATTTCGCCCAGGTGGTCAAGAAAGATACCGGTTACGATGTTTTGGACATCCCTGGGGGCGGCGCTGCTGGAGGACTGGGAGCGGGGCTGATCGCATTCGCCGGAGCGAAGATACAATCGGGCATCGATATGGTCTGCGAGGTCCTGGATTTTGACCGCCACCTGGCCGGGGCGGACCTGGTTATTACTGGAGAGGGGCGGGCCGACCGGTCCACGGTATTCGACAAAGCCCCGGTCGGCGTGGCACGCCATGCCAAGGCCCACAGTGTGCCAACAGTCCTGCTGGCTGGCAGCTTGGGCGAGGGCCACGAAGAACTGTACCAACACGGTGTGGCGTCGATACTGTGCATCTCCGACGGCGCCATGTCCTTTCAACAGGCGTTGAGCCGGACCGGAGCGATGCTGGAGGGGACGGCGGAGCGGGCGGTGCGATTGTTCCTGCTTAGCCCCTAAAAACCGGCGACGTGTTCAGATGACTCCCCGTTCCTGCAGTTGTTTCAATTCCTCATCATCCATGCCAAGGTAACGCCGGTACACGAGGGCGTTGTCGTGGCCCAATGAACCGGATCCGCGCCAGATATTTCCCGGCGTTTCGGAGAATTTCGGAAGGATTCCAATCCCTTTGACCCTCCGGCCCAGTTGCAGGTCATCCCATTCGGTATGGACCTCTCTGGCCCGATAATGAGGGTCTTCGGCGATCTCATCGGGGGTCATCACCGCGCTGCAACCCACCTGGGAGGCGTTCATGATTTCCACAACTTCGTGCACTGTGTGGTCATCCAGCCAACCCTGTAACACGGCGGCGAATTCGACCCCGGCTTTGGATTCGCTGTTGGTTCGTGCGTCCTGCGCGAATTCGTCGGTAGGTTCCAGGCCCACGACCGCGCAGACGCGATTGAAGACCGTACCGACGGCCGCTATGGCCACCCAGCCGTCCTTGGCGCGGTAGTTGCTGAAGGGTTGTCCCCGTCCGGCCTGGTTACCCTGGCGTTCGCGTGAAACTCCCAACTCGAAAAAATCGATCATCGTGTTGGACATCCCCCGGTGCACGGCCTCGAATTGCGCCAAATCGATGACCTGTCCCTGTCCGGTGCGCTGGGCGTGGATGTAGGCCGCCAATGACGACCACAGGCAAACGTGGGCCGTCGCGTAATCCCCGGCCAGCGGATTGGAGACCATGGGAGGTTCCGGATCAGGCGGCCCAGTGATGCCCATGGTGCCGCCGAATGCCTGGCCGATGGGGTCATACGAGGCCCGGTTAACATATTCGGGATGGCCGTTCTGACCGTATCCAGACACGTGGGTGATGACAATCTTGGGGTTGGTGGCCAGGACGGTGGCGTCGTCTAAGCCCCACTTAGTATAGGTGCCGGCCTTAGAGCTCTCCATCCAGATGTCGGCGCCGGCGACCATGCGGAGGAACAGGTCCCGGCCCTCGGGAACCGAGAAATCTAGGGTAGCGAAGAAGGTATTGCGCCGGTCTTGGACCCACATCGTACCCACTGCGGGACCATCCGGATTCTCTAGCGGGAGACCCAGGCTCCGTAGAATATCGCCGACGACTGGACGCTCGATCTGAACCACCTCAGCTCCCATCTCGGCGGCTAAAGTGGCCGCAAAAGGCTGGGCGATGATGGTGCCGGTTGAGAGGATGCGCACCCCTTGTAGCGGACCGAATTGCTCCGGGAGAAGCGGTTCCGGTCTGGACGCCATCTAGACGATCCGCTCCTTGGTAAAGCCCAGCACCTGAGCGGAAAGTTCGATGGAACGTTCGGCGTCGATCTCGTCGAAGGCCTCGGAACAGGTGCCGCTGGGCAAGAACTCCGGGTAACGGGTGATGTAGTGGTACTTGTCCAACTGTCGAGCTTCCGATTTCACGGTGTCGAACATCATGTCGAAGAGTTTGGCGTCTTCGCATAGGTCCAGAAGGGAGTGGCCCCAGACGTCTTCGACCCGCTTGTGGTACAGATAGGCTTTGATAGCTTTTTCCGCCGACTGCTGTCCCATGAAGCAGGCCAGGTTGTGCCGGCCGCCTTCTTTGAGATATTTGGCGTCTTCCAAGTCTTGTTCGGCCTGGCGCAGCCAGCGGGCGCCCTCTGCTAGGTAATCAGGCATTGTTAAATATCTCCCGTCCCTCGCGGCAAGCCTTGGCCAACGCGGGGAGTTTCTCTTTCATATCCTCGAATTCCGCTGGGGTGTAAACCAGCGTGTCTATGTCCACTGAGCTAGGTAGGTGGTACGAGAAAAAATCAGCACGCCTCCCGAAGGAATATTCGGTGTCATGGACGATGACTAGCTCAATCTTGGTGTCCGGTTTGAAATCCCCGGCGGCCATGTCACCAGTGAGTATCACTTTCTCGACACCCAGTATGGGGATCATTTCTTCGATGGCTTGTAGGTCCCGCTCCAGCATCTGTCGGCGGAACTCGCCAAATCCAACGCGCATCGGCATTTGGGTTCACCTGTGTGTTTGCGTGGTTTCTCATAAACTTGGGGGCTCCTAGAAATTCGACCCCCATCCTAACCTTCCCGCTGTCAGAGGGGAGGGATTTTCGACCTAGCCGAATGTCAGCCCAGGATGACCATATGTACTTCTTTGGGGCCGTGGACGCCTTCTACGATGGTCATTTCTATGTCGGCGGTACGGCTGGGCCCGGTGATGAAGTTCAGGTAGCTGCCCATCTCTCCGCCCCGCTGATGATACTCCAGCCTCCGCAACAAGAATAGGTCGTCCAACGACTCCAGTATGTCTTCGGGGCGCACCAACGCGATATGGACCGGCGGGACCACGGAGACCAGGCGGCTCAAGCCTTTGCGGGGCAAGATCACCAATGACCCGGTCTCGGCCAGGGCATAGTCCGCGCCCGTGATGCCGATTCCGGACTGCCGTATCTCTTCGCGCAATGCCTCCCGCGGGTTTTCGTCGCCCCGGAGTACAGTCGTTACTTTAAACCCCAGGTTAGCCAGCACGGCGTCCACCGGTATCTGGTCGAAAACATCTTGTGCGGAACGGACAATGTTGGTGGCCTCCGACTCCCGGGCCACGGTTTCGATGTAGGCGATGGCCTCTTCCACTCCTGAGGCCCGGTGCACGTTCCAGCCGCCCTTGCCGGCCATATCGGCTAATTTGTCCAGAAGGGCGGGCAGATTTTCTTCCAAGTGCCGGCGTATCTGGGCCGCCTGCTTTTCCAGCTCCGGTAGGGTGTCGGTCAGGCGCGGATACGGCTGTGAAGGCGGCACATTGCTCCGCCCCAGCGCTTCGCGCACCGACTGAAGAAACTCCTCTTTGGGTACCCCGAGCAGTTCGCTGGATTCAGGAGTCGTCACGGGACAACTCCTTCTTCCAGATGTCGTGGAAGGACTGCTTAGGCAACATGGGCAGGTCTCTAGATCGAGTCCATTTCGATAGAGGAGGCAGCGGCGCCATCCTGATCCACTTTCCATCCTTGGTCAGGGGAGAGAACGGTATCATCCCTTCCGCTAATTGAAGCGCTCTTCCGAATCTTCTGGACAGGCCGAGCAAGCGCGGGCTGCTCATCAATCTGGCGTACATCTTGGCCATGGTCCGTTCGACAATCGGCGCTGAACGCAGGTTCGGGTCGGGGCTCTCGGCCGTCTGATTCCTCAAGTGCAAGAACATCTTGGGTATGTCTATCTTGATGGGACACACCTCCCGGCAGGCGCCGCAGAGGCTTGAGGCTTGAGGGAGTTCTTTGGCCTTTTTCAGGCCGACCAGCATGGGAGAGACCACCGCGCCGATGGGACCGGGGTAGACCCAACCGTAGGCGTGGCCACCGACGCGGGCATAGACGGGACAGATGTTCAAACAGGCCCCGCAGCGGATGCAGTAGAGCGCTTCCCGAAGGGCCGGGTCGGCCAACATCCGTGAGCGTCCGTTGTCCACCAGAACAAGATGGAACTCCTCGGGTCCGTCTTCGTCGTCGGAACGCCGAGGGCCGGTAGTCATGCTCACGTAGCTGGTTATGCGCTGGCCGGTGGCCGACTGAGGCAAAAGCCGTAGGAAGATGGACAGGTCCTGAAGGGAAGGGATGACCTTCTCCATGCCGGTGATGCCGATGTGTATCCGGGGCGCGGAAGTGCAAAGCCGGCCGTTGCCCTCGTTGGTGATGATCACCAGGGTGCCGGTCTCGGCGATGACGAAGTTGGCCCCGCTGATGCCCAGGTCGGCCTCCATGAACTTGTCGCGGAGCACCTCCCGGGCGGTGGCAGCCATGTGGAAGATGTCTTCGTCGTAGGGGATGCCAAGCTTCTCGGCAAATAGCTCGGCAACGTCCTCCTTGGACTTGTGCAACGCCGGGGCCACCAGGTGGGACGGAGTCTCCCCGGCCAGTTGGATGATGTACTCGCCCAGGTCGGTCTCCCAGACTTCTACGCCCACCGCTTCCAATATGGGGTTCAGGCCCAGCTCCTCAGAGACCATGCTCTTACTCTTGGTGGCGATCTTGACGTTCCGGGTGCGGGCGATGTGGGCGACTATCTCGTTGGCCTGTGCCGCGTCCTTGGCGAAGTGGAGGTGCCCCCCGGCGGCGGTGACGTTGGTGTAGAGCAGGTCCAGGTAATAGTCCAGGTGCTCGATGGTGTGGGCTTTGATGTCCCTGGCTTCCTGCTTCCAGCGCTCCCAGACCTCTGGGGTGGCTTCCGCGACGCGGTCTAGGCGGGCGACTTCAAACCCCGAGGCCACGCGGTCCAGAGCCCGGCGCAGCTTGGGGTTGTTGATGGCCGCCTTCGACGCGGCGGTAAAGTCTTGTGTCTTTATCTCAGCCAATCGGGTTCGGTTCCTACTCGGACTCGTGGTCCAGAATCTGGGCCAGGTGGCGGACCTTGATGCCCGAGTCCTGGCGGTTCAAAGCGCCGCCGATGTTCATCAGGCAGCTCATATCGCAGGACACCAGAGTATCGGCGCCGCTGACCTGGACATTGGCGATCTTGTCGGCCACCATTCCTTCGGAGATATGGGGGAACTTCACTGAGAAAGTGCCACCAAAGCCGCAGCAGATCTCCGCGCCCTCAAGTTCTTTCTCTTCAAGTCCCGGTACTGAGCGGAGAAGCTTCTTTGGTTCTTCTTTGACTCCCATCTCACGGAGCAGGTGGCAACTGGGATGGTAAGTGGCCGTTCCATGGTAGCTAGCCCCACACGCGGAGGCGTCCTCAACCTTCAACACCTTGACCAGAAACTCGGAGAATTCATAAGTCTTGGTGGCCAGGGCCTTTGCCTCTTCGAGAAGTTGCGGGTCGTCAGCGAACAGCTCCAGGTAGAAAACGCGTAGCGTGGCACCGCAAGAGCCGGAGGGGACTACGACATACTGGCTATCTCGAAACTGTTCCAACACCCGTTTGGCAAGGGTGCGGGCCTCGTGGTTGTAGCCGGTGTTGTAAACGGGCTGGCCGCAGCAGGTCTGATCCTGGGGGAAGCACACGGCTACACCCAGCCGCCGCAGCACCTTGACCACGCTGACACCCACTTCGGGGTACAGTTGGTCGATGACGCAGGTGACGAAAAGATCGGCGGTGATGTCTGATTTCTGAGTCAAGAAACGCATTTCCGTATCGAGCTTCAGGAAGCGTACCAGAGGCGTAGGTGAGTGGCAACTTTGGTGGCCATGATTCAGGAGTAGTAAAATGCTCTTAAACGCCCCGAGTATCTTGATTATCTCCCCGAGGATCGTGATGTATACCCCCAAATATTATGCGGTTGAAGATAGATCCAAGTTGCTGAAATTCATGCAGAACAACAGCTTCGGAATCCTGTTCTCCCATACCGGCGACGAACCAATGGCCAGCCATCTCCCCTTCATGATCGATGAAAGTGGTGGAGAGCAAGGTCTGATCCTGGGACACATGGCCAAGGCCAATCGGCAGTGGCGTTACGCCGACGGCCAGCAGGTGATGGTGGTGTTTCACGGTCCCCACACCTACGTCTCCCCAACCTGGTATCAGGAAGAAGAAACCGTGCCCACCTGGAACTATGTTGCGGTCCATGCCACCGGCGTCTTCAAGGCCATGGAAGACCGCTCGGATCTGGAAGACAGCGTCGGGCGGCTCACCCAACAACATGAGGCATCTCAGCCCAAGCCGTGGGAGCCGGATTTCAGCACCGCCTACTCTGAACAGATGCTGAAACGCATAGTCGCCTTCCAAATCGAAATAACCTCGCTACAAGGCAAATGGAAGCTTAATCAGAACCACCCGGAACACCGCCGCCAGCGGGTTGCAGAGAAGCTCAAAACCCTTGGCGGTGAGGTCAATCTTCAGGTTGCGGGGCTGATGGATGAGGATATGGCTGGGTAGGACTTTGGGCCTCTTTACAAAACAAAATGGGCGCGTCAACGCCGCGCCCATTTGGTTTTGTAAAGATCTAGTTGCTACCCCGACAGTGCAACGTCCAGTATCGCCACGCGGCCTTCGGCCACTGCGGCAAGGCCGTCTTTGATGGCGCCGGCTAGGCGTTCGGGGTTTTCCACCCGCTCTCCGTGACCGCCGAAGGGTGATACCAGTTCCTGGTAATCTGGGCCGGGGATATTGACGCCGTGGAAGATGCCGGATTTGGCGGCATCGCCCTCCGGGTAGAAGGACAAGTGCAGCCGTTTCATGGCGGCGTAACTGGAGTTGTTGAAGACCACGATCATGATGGGCAGGCTGCTCTCCCTAGCCACGCCCAAAGCCTGGGTAATGGGGTTATAAAGCAGCGCGCCGTCGCCCATCAGGGCTATCACAGGCCGGTCAGGCGAGGCCAGTTTCACGCCCAAAGCAGTTCCAAGACCCTGCCCCAGTCCACCGATGGGGCGCAGGTAGCTCTGGGGGTTGTTCCGTTCGATGCGGCGAAGTATCTGG
>VFHG01000131.1 GCA_009392075.1 SAR202 cluster bacterium | reverse complement strand
GCATGTCGTAGACGCTCCGCGCCGTAGGCAGCAGCTTGTCGTTCCTGCTCAAGGGCAGCGCGGCTACGGTGACTGGTGCAAGGTCGCGATGGATGTGGGATACCACACGGACGTTGTCGCCGTCGGGTTCTTCGTCATAGGCGTCCAGCCAGAAGGCCAGGGTGGCCCGGTCGACACCGCCAGATGGCTCGATCACGTAGGGCAGGTATCGCCGGTCATCTCCTTCTTCTGACTCGTCGAAGTAAGTCATGTCCTGGCCGCTGACCTCTTGGTGCTGGCGCAGGTCGAAGTCACCACGGTTGGCGATCCCCTCCAGCTCTCCCCAGCCCCAGGGGAAACGGTACTCCACGTCGTAGCAGGCTTTGGCGTAGTGGGCCAGTTCGTCGTCGCCGTGCTTGCGCAGCCGCAAATTTTCGGGCCGGATGCCCAGGTCCACGTACCACTGGTAGCGGCTTTTCACCCAGCTATCCAGCCACTCTTCGTCCGAGCTTGGCTTCACGAAGAACTCCACCTCCATCTGCTCGAATTCCCGTGTGCGGAAGGTGAAGTTGCCCGGTGTGATCTCGTTCCGGAACGACTTGCCGATCTGGCCGATACCGAAGGGCAGTTTCTTACGCGTCGAGTCCAGCACGTTCTTGAAGTTCACGAAGATGCCCTGGGCGGTCTCAGGACGCAGAAACACCTCGTTGGCCGTATCCTCCACCGGGCCCATGAAAGTCTTGAACATCAGGTTGAAGCGGCGGGGCGGCCCAAGTTCGCCGCCGCAATTGGGGCAGCGCAGGTCTTTGAGAGCAGCCTCAGCTTCCGGGGACTCCGGGTCTATCCCTGTCTCTTCCAGAAGGTGGTCCTGGCGGAACCGCGAGTTGCACTCTTTGCACTCGACCAAGGGGTCTGAAAAATTCTCGACGTGGCCGCTGGCGACCCATACCTGAGGGTGCATCAAGATGGCGGCGTCGAGGCCCACCATGTCGTCGCGCTCGGTGACCACCGAGCGCCACCAGGCTTCTTTGACGTTGCGTTTAAGCTCTACGCCCAAGGGGCCGTAGTCCCAAGTGGAACCCAGTCCTCCGTAGATCTCTGAACTTTGAAACATGAAACCCCGGCGCTTAGACAAGGACATCATCTTGTCCATGTCGGCATAGGGCATATAGCGGACCAAAGGGTTACCTCCTGGGGTGTGGCAAAAGGGTTGTGTGACCTGTTAACAGGTCACGATCGAGGTTACCAAGTACAGTGAGTGATGTAAACGGCGGGCCGCCTTGAAAGCCGGGCTAAAGGCCTTTTGCATCTCCTCATGCCAAATAACTGTCACTCCGAGAGAAGCGAAGGGTCTCATTGCTTTAAATCAGCCCAGCTTCAGCACGCAACGGGATTCCTTGTCGGCCTTCGGCACTCCTCGGAATGACATTTGTACTGCTCGCGATGTTATCCAGAGAGGCGGTAGAGCCGCTTAATCCACGTGGGGCGGAGCCTCTCCGATGATTGGCATCTGCATGCGCACGGCCTCGGCCAGGCTGTCAGCACGCAGGTCTTCGAGCTTTAGGTACTGGGCGCCCATAGCCTCGGCCACTGGTTGGACCATGCCAAGTCTGATGAAACCGGACTCGGTGTCGACCACCACGGATGGAACCTTGTCGTCGCCAATGATTCCCGCGGCTGCGTAGGCTTCGTCCAGGGGCGAGTCCTGTCCCAGGGCAACATTGCCCCGACCATCGGACAGGAGGACTAGGAGGGGCAGCACGTCACGGTCTTTGATCCGCTCGGTCTCGATGACCTCCAGGGCCTTGAACAGCCCGGCGCTCAGGGGCGTGCGCCCCCCGGTGGGCATCTCTTGTAGGTGGACCTGGGCCAGGTCGACACTGTTAGTCGGCGGCAGGACCAGACTGGCGCTGGTACCCCGGAACGAGATCATCCCAACCCGGTCGCGGCGTTGGTAGGCGTCCAGCAGCAGGGACATGATGGCCCCTTTCACCGCCACCATCCGTCGCTGCGCCCCCATAGAGCCGCTGGCGTCCACCACGAACAACACCAGGCTTCCGGACTTGCTCTCGCGGACCTTGTCGCGAATGTCCCAGGGCTCAATCAGCACCGCGATTTGGGAATCGCTGGCGGCGCGGCGTTCCACCTGGTGAGGGGCGGCGGCGCGTAGGGTGGCGTCTAATGCCAGGCCAGCCGCTTTGCCTTCAGGCATGCGCGAGCGCACATAGCGTCCTGCTGTCGAGTCGGTGATTGTGACGTTACGGCGGCCCAAGGCGCGGCGGGAACGCTGGTCGGGCGGTTTCAGGTTGAGAGGCCGGACCGAAAATGGGTCGCCGACTTCAAACTGCTGTTCCCCGCCTAAAGAACTGGGGCCTGGGTTATCAGGCTCCGGGTCGGGCTCAGTGTCCGGCTCTCCAGGTTCTAATTCTGGAGTCGATAAATCCGAGGGCTCAGAGTCGCCCTCTCCTTGATCATTTTGAGATGAGTCTTGGGGTTCCCGCTGGCGGTCCTGGCTTTGGAAGTCGTCCACCATTGAGTCCAGTTGGTCGGTGGCCAGGTTGGGCTGCTGGAAGGGTTGGCGGCGTTGGCGGTGCAGCAGCGCCAGGTTGGCAGCCTCCCGCACGTCTTCGGCGTTGACCTCGGTCCGGTTCTCGTAAGCGGCGATGGTCGCGGCGGTCTTATACATCACGATGTCGCCGCGCATCCCGTCCACGTCGTACTCTGCGCAGATGGAAGTTATCAGCTCAAGAATGTCGTCGCTGACTACTACATTGGGCAAGAGATTCTGACTGCGCAGGACTCTGGCCCGCTCTTCTTCCTCGGAACCTTGCCACAGGGACATGAACGCCTGGGGATCGGCCTCATAGGCGATGCGGCGTTTGACCACTTCCTGTCGTTCTTCGAGGGAGAACCGTCCATCCACCTCCACGGCCAGGCCAAAGCGGTCCAGCAATTGGGGCCGCAGGTCACCTTCCTCTGGGTTCATCGTGCCCACCAAGATGAATTCTGAACGATGGGTGATCGAGATTCCTTCCCGCTCAACGTAGTTTCGGCCCATGGCGGCGGCATCTAATAGGATGTCCACCAGATGGTCGTTGAGCAGGTTTACTTCATCAATATATAGGATGCCCCGGTGGGTGGCCGCGATCAATCCGGGTTCGAAGACCCGGTTGCCGGTTTTGATGGCCTCTTCGATGTCTAGAGAACCCACCAGCCGGTCCTCAGTGGCGCCCACTGGCAGGTCAACTATGGGTATCTGCCGGACAACCGTCTGAGCGCTATCGTTCGCTGGCTCGCAGCGGGAGCAGAGCCCCTGGCGTTCATCCGGGCTGCAGTTGTACGGGCAGCCTTGGACCACGGTGACCTCGGGCAGCAGCGACGCCAGAGAACGGACCGCCGTGGACTTGGCAGTGCCCTTCTTGCCGCGCACCAACACGCCACCGATCTTGGGGTTGACGGCGTTCAGCAGCAGCGCCCTTTTCATTGCGACCTGTCCGACGATCGCCGTAAACGGGAACCGGGCTTCTATATTGCCGGCTTGGGTCAAGGAGTTTTGTTCAGTCATATTTGGACGGTTTATCTAAAATCCGGTTTCGATTAGGTTGGCCGTCATCGGGCTTAGGAAAACCACGAAAGTGGTTCGATCACCGCCTAAGAAATTTCCGATGGCTACCAAATCATACCCGTGCCGAATGATAGTCCTTTTAAATAATTATGGTCAATCGGAATCATAGCTTCGAGCGTCATGCTCCCGCCGGGTGAGTCCGATCAGCGATAGGTAGTGGGGTCCAATAAATCCCTTATACCGTCTCCTAGCAGGTTGAACCCCAACACCAGGAGGAAGATAGCGACGCCCGGGGCAAGTAACAGTAGGGGCGATGTTTGCATGTAGGAACGCGAGGTGTTGAGCATGGCCCCCCATTCAGGAGTTGGTGGTTGCGCTCCCAGCCCCAGGAAGCTCAACCCGGCAATCCCTAGGATGATCCAACCCATGTCCAGGGTCGCCAGTACCACGAAAGGCCCGACAATATTGCGAGAGATGTGAAAGACCACGATCCTGGTGTCGCTCGCACCGATAGCCCGGGCTGCCTCAACATACTCCCGCCGCCTTGCCGACAAAACCATTCCGCGAATAACGCGTGCGTGGCTAGCCCACCAGACCACCGATACTGCGATCATCACATTGATCAGACTGGGCCCTAAAATGCCAGCTACGGCCACCCCCAGAATCAGCGCAGGGAAAGCCAGCAACAGGTCAACCACTAGCATCATGCCCGAGTCCACCCAACCTCCGTAGTAGCCGGACAGCCCGCCTACGACCGAGGCCATGGTCATGATGATCACCAACGACGCGGCTGACATCAGTAACGTGGTCCGTGCGCCAAACACGAGACGGCTCAGTTCGTCACGGCCCAGATGGTCGGTGCCTAATAGGTGTTCCGTAGACGGAGAAAGTAATTTTCTCTTAAGGTCCAACTCCGTTGGGTCGTCCAGCGGGAGCAACGGGGCCAGCAACGCCGCCAGAATAACCACAGCCACGATGGCAAATCCTAGAAAGCTGCCCGGATCCCGGCGCATGGCCCGTAAAGTGTTCAGGGTCACTGAACGCAGTTGCAGGATTCCTACCTCCGGTTTTTTGATCGATTTTCTCCGTTCAGTTGAACGTTCCGCCAAAGTGAATTCTTGGGTCCAGCCACCTATAGGTGAAGTCGACCGCCAGATTCACCAGCGAAAATAGTATAGCGACATATAGCACGAATCCCTGGACGACGGGGTAGTCCCGCTGGGAGATTCCAGTTACAACAAATTGACCGATACCGGGCCACCCAAAGATCGTTTCTATGATAACTGCGCCGCCTAGAAGGTAACCCATACTGGTCCCCAGCACCGTCACCACCGGCAAAAGTGCGTTCTTGAGGCCGTGCCGCCAGACAACAACACTGTCCGACAACCCCTTGGCCCGGGCAGTTCGCATGTAATCGTGGCCTAACACCTCTAATAAACTGGCCCTGGTCAGCCGCATCAGTTGGGCCATCGTCCCGAAAGACAAGGCCACCGCCGGCAGAATCAGCGTTTTGGGAGAGCCGTAGCCGATGGCGGGCAGCCAGTCCAGATATACGGCGAATAGAAGCATCAGGGCCGGGGCCAGCACGTAGCTGGGAACCGCGGCTCCAACCAGGGCCAGCAACCGGCAGGCGGTATCAACCCAGGTCCCGCGCTTTACTGCGGCCATGACGCCAAGAGGGATACCCGTCGCTACCGCTAAGGCTAGGGCAGTGGCTGCTAATAAAAGCGTGGCGGGCAACCGGCGGAAAAGTTCTGTGGCGATTGAGCCTCCAGAGCGGTAGGACTCTCCCAGGTCTCCGCGCACGGCGTTGAAGACCCATCTGCCATAGCGCACCGGCAGTGAGTCGTTCAGCCCCAATTCCTGGCGCAGCTCGGCGACTGCCTCGCGGGAAGGAGTGACACCCCCGTTCTGTCGACGAAGGGTGATCTCAGCCGCGTCCCCGGGGGCAAAATTCAATAGCATAAAGCTGATGATTGAGATGCCCAGCAGGAGCAGCGGCAGAGTCATGAGCCGTCGCGCCAGGTAACTTTGCACGTTATTTAAAGCCGATCAGATAATCGATGAAATATATTTGCGCAGCGTGCGGGCCCGACGCCCATTCCACCGAGTCCGAGATCCCATATAGCCGATTCGGGAACATCACCGGTATCAAGGCGACCTCATCTTGTCCTGCCTGCAATGCGTCGCAGGCAATCTGTTGCCGTTGGGCCGGGTCCGAAGCTCTGGACAGCCGACCGATGATTTCGTCTACCGCGAGGCTGCTGAAATTCCCACGGTTCTCGTCTCCACCGGTCAGGAACTGCCGGTTCAGTGCCCAGCCTGGGTCCCCGGTGGTGGTTGTGCCGTTGCTATATCCGAACAGGTCGTACCCGCCCTGGCTGGCAAGGGTCCATTCCACGATCTGGACCTTGGCGCCCACTCCGATGTCTTTCAGCATCGATTGGAATACCTCCAGCATCGGAGGAAGAAGTGGCTGTTCGGGGTAGGTCTGAAGGATTAATTCCAGTTTATTCCCGTCTTTTTCTACGATGCCGTCGCCGTCTTCGTCCTTGTAACCGGCTTCAGCCAGCAGCTCCCGCGCCGCTTCTGGGTCGTAGGAATATCCGGCCGTGCTCTGGCATGAAAGGAATCCGGGCGGGAACATGGTTTCAGCCGGTACGGCATGGCCATCCGCCACGCCGGTTGACATCGTTTCCCGATCCACCGCGATGGCCACGGCCCGGCGCACCAACGGGTCTCGCATCGCCGGGCTCTCATGGTTCACAAACATGAACAGCATCCCCGAAGGCGGGGCCGTTTTGATGTCGAGGGACGAATCATTGCCGACAACCACGGCGCCCTGAGGAGAGAGGTTGATCGAGATATCGACGTCGCCGCTCTGAAGGGCGATCAGCCGGGTCTCGGCTTGGTTGAAGGCCACGTATTCGACCCGGTCCACGGCGGGGGTTCCCTGCCAATATTCAGTGTGGGCGACCACTTTCATCTCCTGGTCAGCGGTGAAAGATACGAGTTTGTAAGGGCCGGTCATCGCCGACCGTTCCGCGGATTCGTCCAACGAGGCCGGCACGGTGTCCGGGTCGGCTATGCTGGTGTTCTGGTTGGTCAGCAGTCCAGGCAACACGGGATTTGGCGAATTGGTGTGGATAACGACCGTCAACGGGTCCTTCACCTCAATCCGGTCTAAATCCAGCAACATTTTCGTTCCCGGCCGGCGCAACAACGCTAAGTCGAGGGACCCCTTCACCTTGGCGGCGTCCATCAAAACGCCGTTGTGGAACTTGATTCCCTCCCGTAGGGTCACTTCCCAGGTCGTGGGCTCAACTTGGACCGCGCCGGACGCAAGCCAAGGCTCCGGATTAAGGTTGTTGCTCAATCTGAATAACGTCTCGGCGAGGCCGGTAGGAACGGCCAGCCAGCCGGCCTGATAAGGGTCTGGGGCCTCATCCAAGAACGTCATAGCAACTTTCAGTACGCGCTCTTCTGCTGGATCAGTGGATGCATTCGACTCAGTGGGCGCGTTCGATGTGCTGGATGTAACCGGCGTAGCCGTAGCCGATCCATCGCATGCGATGGCAGCTAAGGCCAATATTGCAAATGTCAGTCCCAAAAACCGTGTGCGCCAGGTCATGTTTAAAGCTCCTATTCGGTTTAATCTGGGCAAAAAAAACCGACTTCAGAAGTCAGGTTGTTACAGA
>VFHG01000130.1 GCA_009392075.1 SAR202 cluster bacterium | reverse complement strand
ATGGGGCGCTGCCCATCAATACCCATGGCGGCAACCACTCCGAGGCCTACATCCATGGGCTCACCCATACCCAGGAAGCGGTGCGGCTAATCCGGGGCGCCTCCACCGCTCAGCCGCCCAACAAGACAATCGATAGAGTGCTTTCATGCAGCAGCGTTGCCCAACTGAGCGCCGCCGTAATCATTCGCAGGGGATAAATTCATGACGCAGCAGCAAGATCAGAACATCAAGTCGCGTCCGATGACAGGACCCCTGGAAGGGATACCCCTCCCGGACTTGGACCGGCTCCCAGACTACGAACGTGGATTCTGGGAGGGCTCACACAACCGCGAGCTCCGAATCCAGAAATGCTCCGGGTGTAATACGTTCCGGCACCTGCCGACCCCCATGTGCCCCTCCTGCCATTCCCTGGAATACAAATGGAGCAAGGTTAGCGGAAGAGGGGTCGTTTACTCGTTCGTCGTAGTCCGAAATCCAGTTCATCCCGCCATTAGGGAAAGAGAGCAGGTCCCCTACAACATCTCCCTAATTGAGCTGGAGGAACAGGAGGGTCTTCGCGTTTGTAGCAACGTACTGAATATTGCGCCCGAGGACATCTACGTCGACATGCCGGTGCAGGTTACATTTATGCCAACCGTTGATGAGCCCAACGTGGTGTTACCTTTGTTCGTGCCGTCCGATTAGAGTCGAACTATACCGGGAACGCAGACTGATGGTGTTTGTAGCAGCCTGATTTCCTGATGGCGACGATTGGCTAGGGATGTAACGGTGTGGGCGAACCACGTAGGGGTCAAATACCGAGGTAATTGAGAACTAGGTGATACATCGACAGGGCGCAACCAGCAACCAATCGAAGGTGCATCATGAGCTTCATCAGCAAGCGCTTGCAGCACTCTCATTGCCCGAAATGCGGAAGTCTCATGACTAAGGTAGGCCGGTGGTAAATTTTTCTAATCTGTTTTCGTTGGTGACCTGAACGGGAGACTGTGACTGGCATCGCCAAATTACACAATTGGGCCAGCCGCCGTTATTATCCTGGTTTCCGAGATCTTCAAACTCTCATCCGCTAGTTCAATGAGAATATTAACGATCAACTAAGTGTTCGATCGCCTGGGGCGCTGCTATATGGGCCCGTTCCAATAGCTCATCGCGAGTCAAGATGACGATTGGATGATCGATGATTGCCAAGCCGTAGTCCGGGTTGCCCCGCATGCGGGACATAGCCCGGGCCTGACTGACGAAGGGCCGGGTGGTCAGAACCACCGAGGGCGTACCCAGCAGCTCAGTCTCCATTGCGTCGTGCACACTGCACGCGGTGCAGGACCCTCATTCGGCAGTGGCATGAATCGCCACATCACACTTGGCGGCGAACTCCTTCAGCGCTTCAGAGCTAGCGGGCCACTGGTGGCTGCCCTTGTTGTATTCCACGGTGCCTTTAATGTCGTACATCTCTTTCATGATCGCGGCGATCATCCGCAATAACTCTTCAGAGTGAGGTTTGTTGTTGGACAGCAAGCCCAAGGTTTTTCCGTTCAATGTAGGAAGGCGGGGCGCCAAGAGCGCCGGACCATGATCGTTCTCATCCCGGGGATCCAGGGTTACCAACATCTTCTCAAGGTTTGTCATATTCCCGTTAGCTCCTTACCTCGATCTTTCTAGTCACCGACCGACTGTTGCCCCAGGAACCGATGACGTCTATGTAGACCCCAGCCGCGCCTCCGGCGGCAACCACAGTAATCCGGCTGGGGTCGGCCACACAACCGACAAGCTGGTCTTGGTCGGTGAAGTTTTCTGGATGTTCCACGCGCCGCCAAGCGATCCATTCCCGTGCAGGTAGTTGGGTTTTTTCCCAAAGGAACTCTTGTACTTGCTGCCTGGACCAGCAGGCTTCATTCACGTATTGCATCACCTCAGGGCTTAGAACCACCAGGACCTCTGAGATAGACGGACCCAGTCCAATCATGGCATGAGCAACGCCGGCAAGAAATGAACCTGGGTCCTTGCCACCGTAGACGCTTACCTGAAGAGGTGAGTAGGCCGCGACCACCGTCACCGTGCTGGAGCCGCCATCAAACCCCTTATCCACGGCCAATGATGGCCAGTTGCCCGCGTCAAGGTTCTCAGCGAAGCAAAAACTGTACTTGCCAGGGTGGCCGAAGGTACTGTTGTCCATTTCCTGGGGAAGCGAGCCATAGAAGTTCGTTTTGACCAGGTTTACCGCACGGCCAATGGTTGCGTTGGCCTGGTTGCTGGGTCCCATAACGCCTGTAGAAGAATTCATACCTATTTCTTGGGCGTAACCGCCGCTGACCAGCACCAACACCGTGACGCCATTGGTGGAAGTGCTGCTGGCGTGCAGGTTAAAACTCCGTTCGCAACAAGCCGCCACCGCTGAAACAACCACCGGGAAATATTCAGGGCGGCAGCCGGCCATGACCGCATTGATGGCCACCTTCTCGGCGGTGATGTGTTTTTGCCGAATCTTTTCCACGCCAATCACTTGGTCCGGCGGTAACCCGGCGAATTCCAACATGGCGCTTACCCGATCTTCGCTGGGAGGCACTATAGGCAAGCCGTCGGTCAGGTTGGCCTCTACATAGTATTCTTGGGCTTGCTCCCAGCCTGCGAACTGGTGCTGGAGGGAGGTCAAGTTTTGGGATG
>VFHG01000129.1 GCA_009392075.1 SAR202 cluster bacterium | reverse complement strand
AAATTAAGAGAGCATTTACCGTCACGCCACTCTGCGAATATCTCCAGCAACGCAACATACATATCCGGAAGGTCCGGATTTTCTTTCACGTCCAGCATCGAGCGGATTTTCGATTGTTGCCGTTTGTTCCGAGGGAAAGCTATGTCGAGGAAGTCTCCGAGGCGGAAGTTAACGTATTCGGCCCCCAGCTCCACCCAAAATGCGTCTTCAAGGTTCATTTCCCCCAGTGAAACCTGGAAAATGAACGGACGATGTTTAACGTAAAAGGCCTTTGCGGGATCGTAGTCTATTGAAAAACCCGCTAAGGCCTTCTGATATTTGAAATGTTGTACAGCCATTATTTGACACTCCTTAAGGTAAGTGAGCGACTACCTTAAGTTACCAATTATCACCTGCCCGCCACCGGCCCCCTTCGCTCCCCCACTTCTCCATCCGGACTTTCCAAAGCTGCTTCTGACTCCGGTCTTGCTGCTTTTAAATGCTCCGGTGGACTTTTGGTTTCCAATATAGCTCTGCCTGGCCGGGCTCAATTGGCGGCCAGCGTTGGCGTAGGAGCTTCGATTGGCCGAGCTTTGTTTGCTGTAATATTGGGAGTTTTTCCCGACCTGCCCTCCGCCTTGCCCGCCCGAATAATTCGTTGAATTACGATAGCTAGTCCGATTGGTCTCCATCTGTGGCACCCGGGAACGAGGTGTGTAGTAACCGTAACCACCCCGTGTCATAGACGAGAAGATCAGGTAGGTAAAGAGAAAACTCCCGCCGCCCCCGAACGCGCTGTAATGTCTGTTCGCTCCCCTTCCTCGCAACTCGTTAGAACCATTTTCATTTGTGATGGCGAATAATAGGTCGTCTTTCCCTGGCTCTAGGTCGCCATTTTTATCCAGGTCCTCAAAGGCTTCGATGATGCGTTTTCCGCCTTCTTCTTTGGCCCGAATCAACACGATACCGTCGCCTTCGTAGATCTCGTTCAGGCGCTTTTCGAATTCCTCAACACTCTGGGATTTCTCAAAAGCTTCTTGTACCGCCTCCATGTTGATCCTGCCGATAGCGCCCTCGGTGGTGGCCCATTCATCCGCACTCACTCCGGTGGAACAACCGGCTATTACAGGGCCGGCCACCATCATGGAAGAGCCGAGGATAAGCGACATTCCCATTCTTTTTCGTTTAACCATGTCTCATGCCCCTTTTCATAAAGATCCGTCTGGGTCGAAGGTCCTAACGGTGATCATGCCAAAATCTGCATCACATCGTGGAAAAGCTCTACCCTTGGTGGCCGCGGACCGTTGGTCGGCGGGCTAGAGAATCCGGCTAATCTTGGCAAGAATGAATCCACGATGCGGGTTTGAAAAAGCTCATATGACTCAAAGCTTGTCAGTGTGAAAGCAGCCATGTCGCCTCTTCCGTGAGCGCCACACAACTGGGTGCTTAAGATCAGGCTTTGGACGTAGGAGATATGTTCTTTCCATAGCTCATCACTTGTTTGCAGATACAGCAGAGTACTCAACTCATTGAACTCCCTGCTGGTAAACCTCTCTCTTGTCTTATCCAGCCGCTCATTGAGCAATTCGGTGATCCCGTCTTCGATCAAGTTAAGGTCTACACCGCGTAGGCTAGAAGCTGAGATGTTGTAATCCAGGTATATCTCGTCGCTCAGGTCTGCGAACTGCCGTGCGTAGTCATCGACCAGCAATCCCGGGAAGTACATCTGTGAGAGTTGGGCCGCCTTTGCGGCCATCAGGTCATCAAGGAATGGTTCGAAGTCTTCCATACCAAGGATGTCCATTCGGCTGCGGTAGTAGGCAAAAGACTGGGCCTCGAAAACCCTGGTGTACTCTTCGATTCTTGCACGGCGCGACTCAGCATCCTTCTCGGCATTTTCCCTGAGTTTTTCTAGATGGCGATTCAGTGGCGCGCCTTCCAGGAAAGTCCGGCCAGCTGAGTCTATACCGGTATCCGCCAATGCCGACGAAGCTGGACCGGCGTCCTTGAGGAGGCAATCTTCTGCAGACAAGAAGAACTGTGAGGTTCCAAAAGCTCCTTGCCTCCCGCTCCGCCCCATGAGCTGACGGTCGACCCTGGCGTTATCACTGACTTCTGCGCCAATCACAAATAAGCCTAGACCAAAGTCCATGTTGATCACACGCCCATGCTTAGACACATCACGAGCCTGCAGCACGACTTCGATTCCATGTTTCTTGTTGGTAGTGACAACTCCATATCCCAGGTCACTGGCTCTGACGGCCGATAACAGAATCTCTGCGGCTTCGTTGGTGGGACATTTGAGCGTTACTACGCCAACCCCGTCGTCCAGCAAATGGCCAACCAATTTGATGTAGTTGCTTGTGATTTGGTAGTCCAATCCCACTTCCAGGATGATGTCTGTACCCCTACCTGCCATGTCGGTTGCCACTGTTACCGAACCTAAAAGGCCCGCCTCGTGGATGATTCGGTCCTCTTCGAGGTCGTTGGCGGCGTTGAGTAGATTGTGGTCTATTCCATCGCTGGTCAATAGTTGGGAGATGGCGTCGCATTCATCAATGGAATGCGTGCCGATTAGGACTGGCCTACCGATCAGTTGGCAGAATCGGACTTCGTCCAACATGGCCTCTAATTTGTTTCGCTGACTAAAGTACATCCTGGGCTCGAAGTCCGTCCGTTTGACGTGTTTGTTGGGAACCACGGAAATAACATCCAGGCCGTAAGTGCTCTGAAACTCCCTCTTGGAAGACATAGCGGTACCGGTCATTCCGCACACAGTGGAGTATTGAGAGATGAAGCCCCGCACGGAAATTTGCCCTAGGACTTCGTGTTCCGGCTGCACCGGAACGCCCTCTTTTATTTCCAGAGCGGCTTGTAGTCCGAAATGGTAACGGGTATCGGGTCTCCCTCTGCCCGTGTACTTGTCAATCAGTACCACCTGATCATCTCTTACCAGGTAATCCACGTCCTTTTTGAGTAGGGCGTATCCCCAGATCATTCGCAGAATCTGGTGCATCCGGTTCTGCTTCCGAGCGAGTTGCCGATCAAGCTCGTTGATCTCTTTTCTGCGTGACGCTAATGAAAGACCGTTATTGGAATAGGAAGTACTTAGCCGGTCTAACACAGCCGAATCTTCGAACATTGGACCCAAACACGACTCGACAAAATCCTGACCTTTCTCGGTCAAGCACAGTGACCTGCCGTCGTTGTCGATCCAATAATAAAGATTGCTGGTTAGGTACTCATATTCTTCGTCAACGCGATACTCAGAGATAATCCGGAGCACTCGTTTCAACTCCTTGGGGTCAGACGACAATTCTTGCCGCAGCACAGTGCTGTCAGGATCAGCAAGGTAGAGTTTAGCTAAGATTATCAGCCCGGCGTGTGAGCGAGGTTCAAGGCTTCCCATCTCTTTCTCTAGTGCGGAGACCGCCGACCGCTGTTGTTCAACCAAGTGTTCGATTGTCGTCCGGAGCTTGGCAGGTATCTTAGGGATTTCACCGGCGCCACCGGCGATGATCAAAGGGATATTAGCTTCATCGATCAACGCGTGATCCGCCTCGTCTATGACGGCAACATCCAATTTTCTTTGAACCACTTCAACGGATGATAATTTCAGGTTGTCCCGCATGAAGTCGAACCCAAATTCCCTAAGCGCGCCGTACACGATCGATTTCCCATACGCAATTCGCCGCTCCGATTCTTCCATTACCTCCATAACGGCGCTCACACTCAGTCCAAGAGACTCGAAAACCGGCGCCAAAAACTCGGCATCTCTACCGGCCAGA
>VFHG01000128.1 GCA_009392075.1 SAR202 cluster bacterium | reverse complement strand
ACTGGGTGATTTTGTGCAGCCTGGGACGATTCCGAAGCCGCTGGCCATCGGGAGGGCCGGCAGGCTGCTGTTAGGCGTCGGCGCCCTGTTTTACGTCGCGCCTGATTGATATTCGAACGTGATGCCCTAATCTGGACTAGCGGCATCGACCCGGCGGACTACATCGCCTTAGGAATCGCACAGGACGCAATCGCCCCGTAGCAACCGATTGGCGCGAGGGGCTATCTAAACGATTACAATGGGGATTCCCTGTTAAGTCGTTTAGGTAATACCGGTGATTACATGGCCAATATCGCGGATATGACTCCATTCCAGGCGGTGACTCGTTACTTTGACCAAGCCTGCGACCGGCTCGGTGTGCGCGACGAAATCAGAAACCTCATCTGCACGCCTGACCGGGAGATGCGGGTCGAGATTCCGGTCCGGATGGACGACGGCAGCCTCGAGGTTTTCATCGGCTACCGGATACAGCACAATGGGTCTCGGGGGCCATATAAAGGAGGCGTCCGCTACCACCCGGAGGCTGACGAGGAAGAGGTCCGCGCCCTGGCCGCTTTGATGACTTGGAAGACCGCTCTGGTGGGCATCCCCTTTGGCGGGGCAAAGGGCGGAGTGCAATGCGACCCCAGAGTGTTGAGTCCCACTGAGCTTCAGGCACTTACGCGTAGGTTCACCCGTTCCATCAGTCATATCATTGGGGTCAATCAAGATATACCGGCGCCCGATGTAGGCACCAACTCCCAGACCATGGCCTGGATGATGTCGGCCTACGCCGAAGAGCACGGATACGCGCCCGGTGTGGTCACCGGCAAACCCCTGGAGTTGGGCGGTTCGGTGGGCCGGGAACAGGCCACCGGCCGTGGTGTTTCCCTGATGATCAAGGAGGTTGCGAAAGACCTTAGTATCGCCATGGACCACTCGAAGATCGTCATCCAGGGCTTTGGAAACGTGGGTTCGTGGGCGGCTCATTTCTTGGACGAGAGCGGGTGCAGCGTCGTTGCTGTCAGCGACGTCAATGGTGGCATCCATAGCGGCCAGGGGCTGGACTTGGCCCAGCTAAAGGTTCACCTGAACGAGACTGGCACGGTGGTGGGATTCAAAGGCGCCGAGGCCATCACCAATGACGAATTGCTGGAGATGGAGTGTGAGTTCTTGGTGCCGGCCGCCTTGGGCGGCGCTATCCACAGAGGCAACGCCTCAAAGATTCGGGCGCGCTTGGTTGTCGAAGGCGCCAATAACCCGGTTACACCCGGCGGAGAGGAGATATTGAATGACCGGGGAATCCCCTGCCTGCCAGACCTGCTGGTCAACGCCGGAGGGGTGACCGTCTCCTACTTCGAGTGGGTCCAGAATATCCAGCGGTTCCCATGGGAACTGAGCCGTGTCGAGAAGGAACTGGAGGAGATACTGGTCAAAGCCTACAGAGAGGTAAGCGCTTTGGTTGAATCGGAGAAGATAACCTACCGCGCCGCTGCATTCTCGATCGCGGTAGACCGGGTCGTGAAAGCCTTGGAGTTGCAGGGGCTGCCCTAGGCCCTGGCCCAACCGTGGATCACCTGCGTCGACGGCGTCGACGGCTTTGTCTTGACTCATCGCGCTTCGGCCACCTTATCGAGTCCGAAACTCTGGCCAAGACTTCTGTGGCGAACCAACCGGAAAAAGCTGGGCCTCGTTTCTCTCCAAATGGGACCAACGCCAATGTGAGCAATCCCAATGCCAATAAGACTTTCCGCAGAGGCCCTGGTTGGTATTCTAGCCGTATTTCGTGGCCTCCTGGAGCGAGCTGGACCCCCACAAATCCGGGCATCAACATGACGGTGTCCGCCTTCGTTCCATCAACGCTGGCACGCCAATTAGGGTGATAAGTAGCCTTTAGCAGCAGCATGCTCTCCCGTTCCACCTGGACTTCCGCCGCATAGAAACCGCTGCCAGCGCCCTCTGAGAGCACCGCGCCGCGCGGCTCACCGGCAGAAACCTCCGTGTCAGACAGGACCTTTGGAGCGTCGGACAGGGATTTAGGTCTGCTCAAGTCATAAGAGGACCCACCAAGCAACACAATGGGATGCCGTTTGGCGGCCGGGAGATCACTGGCCATCCAACTTGATGCCGCTACGCCGAAGTCTGTTCTTTCTCCGGAGAAGGACAGACCTGAGTCGACCAAATCGAAGTAGCCGGTGGTCTCCACTTGATACAGGTGATGACGGCCGAACTGGTCCAAAGGTTTTACGAAATCCGGAAACTCCCGTCCTTCCGGGGCGACAACGTACCTAACGTTGAACAGGTTGTACTGGCCCGGGTCACTCTCGTCGAAGTCCTGCAAGACACCACTGGGCAGGGAATAGTGATGGTAAACGGCCCCCATCGTGTCGAGGCCTTCCGCAAAGAGGAGGGTGAAGACCTCAACAAAGCCAACACGGTACTCGAGCCCCCAATTTTCCTGGTCGCCCCCTGTCGGACCAGCGTAGACCCTCCCGGGTGGAAGTTCCTTCAATCTACCGAACAGGTCATTTAGGTCATTGTCTTCCGCTTCCAGACTGTCCTGGGTCTCCGCAATGACAAAGGCGTTTTCTGAAGCAAAGGATTTCCTCTCGATGTATATCGGCGCCATGAGCAGGACGGTGGCCGCCAAAGCCGCTGCGATATACAATGCCCTGTTACCCGAAATGGCCCAACGCCAGGGAGCCGCTAAGGCGACGGCCGCGAGGATGATACCACCTAGATGAACCCCGGCGATAAACCGGTGCATGGGTAGGAAGGAGCTGAGTGGCAACAGGTCTATTAGCGGTCCCCAGGTAGCCCTGCCAAAGTAGAGCAGCAACCATAGCAAGAAGACCGTCACCGGGACCAGGTACCGCTCCTCGCGCCACCGGGCCAGACAAATTCCTAGTCCTGCTACAACGAGTATGGTCAGCGAAGGGAACCTATCGAAATCAAAAATTTCCCCTTCAAAGAGAGTTTGGAGCACGTCCGAGTGGCCAAAGGAGTCCCGGAACGCTGGTAGCAGTGGAGAGCTGTTGTTGACGTACGACAGGTCCAGAACAAATGGGACCAGGAAGTAGGAAGTAACAGCCGAGACAAGCAATAACAGGATAATAAGCCGCTTCCACTGCATCCACAACGCCGGCGCCAATGACTTGGGGCCCGATGACAGAGTGAGCTCAACGAGCGTGAGAGCCCCAAGCGTCACGAAGGCCATATACCCGTACATCAGGTGGGACATCAGCGTCGCGGCTAGCAACAGGGTCGCCCAGAAATACCCTCGTCCTTGCCTTAGGACACCATAGCCGGAGGCCAGAGCAAGAGGAAGAAGCACCATGGCCCAGAGTTGCGAGTAAAGCCCAAACCCCAAAAAGGTGTAGCTGGCATAACCGAACCCGAATAAACGGTCGGTTGCTGCGATCGACGCAACAAGGCCGCCCATCGCAGCCGTGGTTCGGTCGAAACCGAAGTGCCGTAATGACCAATACATCGATAGCGGGAAAAGACTGATGAGCAGATAGGTTGTCCATCTCATCAGGTCGATCACGGGGAATACACCAAAGCTGACAACGTGGACCAGGGCCACGGTGATATGCGGCAGGTGTTGGTAGTAACGGAAGAAGGGCAGTCCCATGTTCATGGTGCCCTGCCAAGGGTCGGTGAAGTCCCGTCCATTCTTCAGGGCGTCCACCGCCATGTCTGTAAGCAACAGATGCATGACGAGATCGTTGATGGCGACGGTTCCGCCTGTCAACTGGGGATAAAGGAGCACAAGATTGAACAACACGGCGATTAGCAGCACCGAAATCACGACCACGGCTGTCACAGGCTTCTGGCCCTGTCCAAAGTTGTTATCGCGGGTATCTCGAGTGGTCATGACAACTGGTTAGCCAGCACCAGCACCAGCATCAGCAATACTGGCCGTCCAGAGAGCACGCTTTGGCTCTGTCGGCGTCAGCGTTCGCGGATTGGCCCAACTCGGTATGGGCGATAGCCCGGTTGGAGTAGGCGCTGCCAGACTCCGGGTCCAACAGGATGGCCCTGTCAAAGTTGTCTATGGCCCTGTGGTAGTTTCCCAAGTTGAAATAGGCGCCACCCCGGTTGTTGTAGGTCCGTGCTATAGATCGATCCAGCGTGATGGCCTTGTCATAGTCGTCTATGGCCTGCTGGTTTTGGCCCAAGCTGGCGTAAGCGGTTCCCCGGTTGGAGAATGCGCTGCCTAAGTCCGGTTCCAACTGGATGGCCTTGTCAAAATCGTCAATGGCCAACCGGTATTGACCTAGGATATTGTGGGCCGCACCCCGATTGTCGTAGGCGAGCGCCAAGGCCGGGTCTAGCTCTATCGCCTGGTCATAGTCGTCGATGGCGCGTTGGTTGTGGCCCAGTCTGGCGAAAGCAACCCCGCGGTCGGAATAGGCGCTGCCGCGTTCAGGATCCAACTGGATCGCCTTGTCATATTCCTCTATAGCCCGCTGGTATTGGCCCAGGATTTGGTAGGCAGAGCCGGCCTTTTCATAATCCTCGACGGCATTTTGGTATTGACCCAGACTTTGGTAGGCAACGCCTCGGTCGTCGTAGGTCAGCGCCAATACCGGGTTCAGATCTATGGCTTTGTTGAAGTCCTGTATAGCCCTCTGATGTTGGCCTAGCTCGTGGTAGGCGCCACCCCGGTCGTCGTAGACCAAGGCCATGGTTGGGTCTAGTCCAATAGCCCTATCAAAGTCTTCTATTGCTTGCTCGTGCTGGCCCAGTTCACCGTAAGTCCGGCCACGGTACCAATAGGCCTCCGCGTCGTCTGTGTGAAACCGAATCGCATCCGTGAATCCTTCTATGGCCAGTTCGTACTCCCGGTCGTTGAAATAATTCACCCCTCGGAAATACGGCAGACCACTGGCGGCATGGTAAGAAGAATCGTGGGAGTCACCGGTGAAGAATATCGCCACCACGACAATAATCGCGCCAACCGCAGCTGACCCTACAAACGCGGGTAAGGCTGGGATCTCTCGCCAATTTGTCAGGAGCTGTCTGATGATAGGTCCCCTATCGCCACCGACTACAATGTACCAGCCAGGCGTAAATCAAACCTCGCCCAATTATGATAACCGGACGGATTCACGACTGACGGCGCCGGATACACCTATATTATCGAACTAAACGAAACGTGAGGCAATCTGGTGTCACCTCGAATCTGGCGGCACGGTCCTAGTGGAGAGTGAAGAAGGTAAGGGATCGACATTCACCATGAAGTTGCCGGCGGTTGTGGAAGAATCCCTGGGTACATAAGCCGTTCAGTCAACGCCTTAATCCCAGCGCCGCAGCCCTCAGCCTGTGCTAAAATTTCTGAAGTGGCCCGGACGTGGGGGTGTAGCTCAGCGGGAGAGCACCTGCTTTGCATGCATATGACCCATAGCGCTGTGCTAACGTAGCTACGAACCCAAGCAAAACGTGTA
>VFHG01000127.1 GCA_009392075.1 SAR202 cluster bacterium | reverse complement strand
CTTGCCGGTCTCTGGGTCTACTTCCACATCCACCAGGTTGCCGGCGATGATTGGCCCGCTGCCGGGTGAAGCGGCCGAAACCGAGCAGGTGACCGGCCCGCCGGTGCGCATCAGCCGCGCCGACAAATCTTTGAAGCTGATGGTGTCTTCAGTCTTGGCGCAGAGGAACGTCCCGTGGTCGAAAGATACGTCCTCTTCTTCCATTTCCCAGATTATGGCCGCCCGGGCCTTCATCAACCGGATGATCTCTTCCGAGGCCTGGATGGCGGCGAGGCCGGTGTCAAATGCCGTGCGGCTGCCGCCGGTGACGCCGGTCCATCCGATGGTGTCGGTGTCCACCACGGTGGGAGATACGTCCTCAGCCTTTATCCCAAGGATCTCGGCGGCTTGCATGGCGACTGCGGTACGGGAGCCGCCGATGTCGACCGAGCCGGTGACCAGGTTGATCGTGCCGTCATTGTTGACCGTGATGGTGGCCGAAGACGCCTGACCACCCTGCCATCGGTAACCCACCGCGACCCCTCGTCCCCGATTGGGGCCTGTCAAAGAGGTCTTGTAATGGGGATGGGCCTGCATGGCTTCTTCCATCTCTTTTATTCCAAAATGGGGGTGAGGCACGCCGTTGGGCATGCGGTCACCCTCTTTGGAGACGTTCATCAGCCGGAATTCGATCGGGTCGATGCCCAATTTTTCCGCCAGTTCGTCGATGACTGGCTCCACAGCAAAGGCCCCTTGGGGTTGCCCGGGTGCGCGGTAGGCCTGGACTTTCTGTTTGTTGCAGACCACGTCGTAGCCGTCCACCAAGAGATTGGCGATGTTGTAGGGTCCGGTGGCGCACAATGTCCCGCCGCCGATGGGTGAGCCGGGATAGGCCCCCGCCTCAAAGGCCATCCACAGTTGGGCGGCCGTGATCTTGCCATCTTTGGTGGCGCCAATCTTGGTCCGCATCAGGGAGGCAGACGTCGGGCCGGTGCCCTCAAAAACATCCTTTCGGCTCATGACCACTTGCACCGGACGGCCACTCTTCTTGGAAAGGACCGCGGCTACCGGCTCCAGGTAGGTCGTTATCTTGGCTCCGAACCCGCCACCGATCTCGGTGGGGATGACTCTAACCTGCGATTCAGGGATGTCCAGGATGGCCGCGCAGGATGAACGGATGGCGAAAGAACCCTGGGTGCAGGTCCAGATCGTGAGGCGTCCGTCTCCGGCCCAAGTCGCCGTTGAAGCGTGGGGCTCTATGTATCCCTGATGGACCGTTTGAGTGGTGAATTCCCGCTCGATGATCACATCGGCTTCTTGGAACCCCTTTTCAATGTCTCCCAGTTTGTGTTGGATGTGGCTGGCGATGTTGCTCTTGGCCCCGGTGTCATCGCCCTTGGCGAAACGTTCTAATTTGAAATAAGTGGTCAGGTTGTCGTGGAGCAGCGGCGCGTCTTCTTTCATAGCCTCTTTAAGGCTAAGGACTGGTTTCAGGACCTCGTAATCGATTGCGATCGCCTCCAAGGCTAGTTCCGCGATGTGGGGACTGGTGGCTGAAACCGCGGCAACGGCGTGGCCTTTATATAGTGCTTTGTCGGCAGCCATAACGTGCTCCGCCATCAGGCGGGCGTTGCCCTGGGTCTCGCTCAAATCGATTATCGAGTCGGAAATTATGGGGAAGTCTTTTGACGTGACCACCGCAGTAACACCGGATATCGCCTCGGCCTTGCTGGTGTCGATGGACCGGATCCGGGCGTGGGCATAAGGGCTGCGCAGCACCTTGCCGTGCAACATGCCGGAAAGCTGAATGTCGGCCCCGTACTTGGCCGCGCCAATGACTTTATCAACACCGTCGTGACGTATCGGCCTGGTGCCGACGACATCGTATTGGCTGGCTTCCGGTGACTGCTGGCTGTTAGTGGTTGTAGTCAATTTAGTTCCCCCAAAGTGGAGTTATACGTGATGAGCACGATTCCGTGGCTAGGTCGGGTTGCATCTCACTATAACTTTGAGAGCGGAGATGTCAATCATGTTACTGAGCCACCCACTAGGACGGGTCGATAGAATTATAAACAACCAATATAGAGTCGTGTACGCTTTGGCCTATCTCGTCGCAGGGCAGGAGAGGTTGAAGTCCCGCAGATTCTGGAATTGAGATGCTGCCAAACATAAGAAAAGAAGAATTCACATCGATCGAGGCCTGGCCGTCATCATTCATTGAGTTCTTAGCCGCCGCTTTGTTTGTGTTTTGGGAGCGAAGTCCGTAATCGTCACCGGTGCTATGACCGATGGCGAATTAACCGTTCCACGGCTATTTACCATTGCGTTGGCGCACGGGCTAGCGATTGCCTTTTTGGCGTTCGCCACTGCGAACATTTCGGGCGGACACATGAACTTCGCCGTAATTTTCGCGGCCGTAATGACCAAGAAGAACAGCGGAGCCCGTGGACTGATGTTCGTTGGCGCTCAACTGGCCGGAGCGGTTGTCGGAGCGTCACTGCTTCTAGTCACGATCCCCGAGGCTGCCGATACAAACCTAGGCGCCCATGCTCTGGGGTCCGATGTGTCCGTAAGCATGGGGCTGATCTGGAAATAGTGGTCACGTTCACTCTGGTTTTCGTCATATTTGCGACTGCCGTAGACCCAGGTGGAATCGCTTCATTGGCTCCACTGGCGATCGGGTTAACTGTGTTCGTTGACCATTTAGTAGCGGTCCCGATTACGGGAGCATCTATGAACCCCGCCCGCAGCCTTGGCCCAGCACTGATATCGGGGAATGGGCGAATCACTGGATCTATTGGCTGGGACCGATGCTCGCTGGAATGATCGCCGGTGTGATGTACCAAGTGGTGTTTATCAACAGGCCGCGTTAACTATTTCGAAGGTGCCGATATGAAATGTCCCCATTGCCAGGTCAAGATCGCTCAACATGCTTGCATCGACGGAGTGGAGGTCCTGATAATAACCTGCCCCGAATGCGAGGCCATCCTTGGAATCATCAATCATACGCATTTCGGGTATTTCAGCCGCACCCAATCGATGCAGGCCCGGACTCGCTAAAAGCAGTTTAGGCGTTCAACCCGAATAACCTATCCCCGCAACTGCGGCAAAACCTCTTTCCCGCACAGCTCCAATTGGGAAGCCTGGTTGGGCCCGCCGAACCGGATCACGATGGTTTGTACGCCGACATCGATGAAGCTTTTCAGCCATGCGGTGGCCTCTTTCACATTGCCGGTGAAGACACTCTGAGTCCGGGACATGGTCTCGAAGGGAGTGTTGTAGTAGCCCTCGATAAACTCCCGCATCTCCTTGTCCGCCTGCGCCTTGTCCTCGTTGATATTTAAGGTCGTGTAGAGGGCTTTATGCAGACGGCCGGCATCGTCGCCCGACTCTTTGGCAAGCGCCTCAATCTGCTGCCAACCCTCCGCGAATGCCTTCGGAGAGGTGGAATTTGGGAACCAGCCGTCACCGATCTTCAGCATCCGGCGCTGGGGTTTCTCGGCGCTGGCCGCCATCCAGAGTGGGATGCCGCTTTTCTGCACCGGGCGCAGGCCTAAACTGATTCCGTCTAGCTTGAAGTGGCGGCCCTCAAAGTTGACCTCGGGTTCGGTCCAGAGTTTCCGCATGACCGTCACACACTCTTCAAAGATGCTGACGCGGTGCCTAAATGAAACGCCGCAGGCGTTGAATTCCTTTTCGACGGCTGGCGTCTTGGTGGCGATGCCAACGCCCAGGATGACTCGGCCCTGGGAGACGATGTCCAGATTAGCGACTTCATTGGCCAGCACCACAGGGTTGCGCAAGGCCGGCAGAAAGACGGCTGTGCCCAATTTCACCCGTGTGGTGCGCCCGGCAATAGCCGAAAGCGTGCTCAGGGCCTCCAGGCGTGGCCGGGCCAGAATACTGTCTCCGCACCAGACGGAGTCGAAGGCATGCCCTTCGGCCGTTTCAGCCAGACCTATCATCGACCCGAAATCGGGGTCTCCGGGCGCCATGACCACTTCGCGGGTTGGCAGCAGGTAACCGAAGGCTGTTTCGTTGTTCGCCATGATTGGGCCTCGCTTTCTATACTGATGAGTGACGCTACAAGGGTGTCCCGCCATTATTAAAGAATGGCGGGACACCCTTGTTAGGCCCTAAATTATAGCTTGCCAGTATTATGACACGATTCAGTTAGGAGACGCACCGCTTGGGCCAGTCCCAAATCCGGGAATGCCCGAGAATGGCGAATAGTAAATTAATCACCCCCGGAAATGATGCATACTAAAAGCTCAGTTTCATCATCAATAGCCGTGTGGTAGGCTGGGCGGTGCAATCCCACGAGGAGCTCGCCCATGATTATCGACACCCACACCCATGTAGTTAGCAGCGACAAGGTCAAGCACCCGCTTGACCCCGGCGCGCGAGGCTGGTCCACCGAAGTCAGCAACGACGTCGAAGACCTGATCAAAGAGATGGATGACGCGGGCGTGGAA
>VFHG01000126.1 GCA_009392075.1 SAR202 cluster bacterium | reverse complement strand
TCAGGTTCGTCGCCATGGAGAATCGCCGCGCCATGTAGATCTCTGCTGTGGTCTTCACCATCCCGGAAAACGACCTCAGCGATATCAATCTCGCCGTCTGGGATGGGGTCTCCGTCCGGTCTCAGTCCCATGCTTTCTGGGTCGCGGCGGATCAGGAACGACATGGGGATGACCACCGCGATTATGATCACACCAGAGACGAAAGCCGCCGAACGCCAACCGGCGCTGAGCACCAAGAATCCCATCAGCGGGGCGATGAACGTGCCGCCGATGGCCGTGCCCATCCCTGCCAGCCCCATGGCTAGGCCACGGTGTCGGCGGAACCACTGATTGATGGCCGGCATAGTTGCGTTGTTGTACCCGGCCCGGAATCCCAAAGACAGCAACCCAACGAACACGCAGATGAAATAGAGATAGTTCTGAGTGAACGAGAGCAGTATGAATCCCGTCCCGGAGGTGATACCGCCGAACATCAGGATCACCCGGGGGCCGAACCGGTCGGTCGCCCAGCCCATCAGCGGGCCCTGCAGCCCTCCTTCCATGCGGCCCAGCATCTCCGCGAATGAGATGGCAGCGACGCTGATTCCCAGTTCATTGCGGAGGGGAATGATGTAGGAGGTGAAACCCTTGTTGAAGGTGCCATGTTTCAGCGAGTCCACGCTGGCGGAAACGATCGCTATCCACCAGCCATAGAACATGTTTCGGGGCAGCAGTATCTTCTGTTTGATTCGGTCTTTGATCAAAAGGAGTTCTTATTTGGCGGCCAGCCGGGGGTGATTGGGTGAGCCCAGTCTAGTATACAGGCTGTTTTGGCTTCTGAAATTCGCCAAACTAGACGCCTCGTCCCACAATACAAACGGCCCTGCCAATGTGGCAGGGCCGTTCTTAAACGCGTATTTTAAGCCTTGGTAACCTGGTTTACAGATTGATCACGATGTTGTCCGGACCGCGCGACAAGATCGCTTCTGCGGGCTCATCGTAGGGATTGCCTTCGATGTGGTTGAAGTTGGCCGGCACGAAGATAAATTCTCCAGGCCCAGCTTCGACATACTCTTTGTAGTCTTCGCCGTAGTAGACGCGGATGTGTCCCTTCACTACATAGGCGGCGGTTTCCGCTTCGCCGTGGTGGTGGGGAGGCCCCATGGTATTCGGTGTACAGTCCACCTTGCCCAGCCAGATCTTTTTGGCGCCGGCGGTGTTGCTGTCGATCCCAGGATTTCTGATCATTCCGGGAGTTTGGGCTGTCGTATCCGGCGAGGCTGTGCCGCTCACGATCACAAGTTCTTTGCCGCTGACTTTTGTACTCATGTTTCCTCCGCGATTTCGGACGGTTTTTAGGTCCCCTATTTGAGGGCCAATGATACTCCGCCGCACGAGGGAGTACAACTCATCAACACACTCGACATTTCGGTACTCATACCGTCCCAAGTTATTGGGCCAGTTGAACCGGTTTATCCACAGTTGCAGCTGGATTGCCCTCCCTAGACACCGAGGCTGTGGACAAGTCATTCTCACTAAACGCGGCTATGCCGCCTTGCTTGGCGATTGTAACCGTGCTTTACTGAGGCCAAGAAACCAAGCCTTTTGCGCTACGGGAGAACCACCTTGGAAGTCACTAAAAAGATCGCCGAATACGTCGTCAACACTAGCCTAGAAGACTTTCCGACTGAGGCCATCACCGCCGCCAAGGCTGCGATCATCGATTGTCTCGGCTGCGCTTTAGCCGGGTCGAGAGAACCTTTGGCCGACATCTTAGTCAACTATTTGAACGACCTGGGAGGCAACCCTGCCGCTACGGTGATTGGACGCGGGTTCAAGACCAGCGCTCCCGAAGCCGGGCTGATCAACGGGGCGATGTCCCACGCATTGGACTACGACGACATCACTTTTATAACGAAGACCCACCCCAGCGCCGTATTGATACCCGCCGCGCTACCGGTGGCCGAGGAGATGGGCGCAACAGGCCGGGAAATGCTCCTGGCCTACCTCGTCGGATTCGAGGTAGCCTGCGCCGTCGGCGACGCCATCAGCCCGGCCTACTTCGACGACCTGGGCTGGCATCCAACGGGGCCGCTGGGCGCTCTGGGAGCCGCCGCCGCGGCGGCGCGCTTGTTGGGACTCGACACGGAACAAACGGCCATGGCCATCTCTTTGGGGGCGTCCCAGTCGTCGGGTCTGCGCCAAAACTTTGGCACCATGACCAAGCCATTCCATGCCGGTCACGCCTGTAAGTCGGGCATCACCGCCGCCAAGTTGGTGCGGGGAGGATTCACAGCCGGCACCGACGCCCTGGAAGGACGGTTCGGGTTCATGCGCGCTTTCTCGGGCGGAAACGACTACGACCCGGAAAAAGCTGCCCAGTCCTTGGGCAACCGCTGCTTCATAATCGAATCCGGGATTGAGATTAAGAAGTACCCCTGCTGCGGCAGCGCTCACCTGGCCCTAGACGCCACCGCCGCCTTACAGCAACGGGAAACATTGGAAGCGGCCAAAATCGAACGTATCGAGGTGCGAGTGGACTTCGACCCGCCGCGGTCCTTGATTCACTCCCGGCCCAAAGAGGGGCTGGAGGGCAAGTTCAGCATGCAGTACTGCCTGGCCGCGGAAATCTTGGACGGGCGTGTGGGAATGTCGACCTTCACCGACGAGCAGGTCATGCGGGCAGAGGCACAGGAACTGATCCCCAAGATCGAGATGAAGCGCCACGCTGGCTATGAGGGCCAGACCAGTTGGACTGAGGCTTTTCATGAGGTCGAAGTACACCTGAAGGACGGCCGGGTGCTGACCGAACGGGCCGACCGCGCCACCACCGGTTCCCTGCGCGGGGCCAGCCTGGAAGAGGTCCGAGCCAAGTATCTGGACACCGCCGAAATCGCCCTCACCCAAGAGAACACTGCCACGACCCTAGAGATGCTAAACAACCTGGAAGACATTGGGCCGGTAGGCCCGCTGGCTGAACTGCTGGGCGGTTAGGCCAACCTACTGCGCCGTCACACCGCCGTCGATCACCAACTCCGAGCCCGTCACAAACGAAGATTCGTCGGAGGCTAGGTACAGGGCTCCGTAGGCTATGTCGTTGGCGGTGCCGATCCTGGCCAGAGCGGTCCTGGAGATCGACGCCTCGCGGCTAGTGACGTCGGGCCAAACCTGGTCTCCCATATCGGTGTCGATGGGACCCGGGTGAATTGAGTTGGCCCGTATCCCTTCTGAAGCGTACTGGACCGCGGTCGACTTGCTGAAGATGCGCACCGCTCCTTTTGAAGCGCTGTAGGCGGCGCTGGTCTTGCTCCCCACTAGGCCCGCGGTGGATGAGATGTTAACGATGGAACCGCCCCCGGCCTTCCGCATCTCCGGTATCGCGGCTTTGGTCCCTAGAAATACGCCCTTGGCGTTCACGTCCATGATGTCGTCCCATTGCTCAGACGACGTCTCCATCACGTGGCCTCGCCGCCAGATGCCCGCATTGTTCACCAGGATGTCCAACTTCCCAAATGCGGCAACACCAGATTGGACCGCGGCATACCATTCGTCTTCGTTGGCCACGTCCAGATGCACGTAGATCGCATCGCCTCCGGCCTCGGCGATCTCGGCCGCGACTGCGATGCCTTCTTGGTCGGTCACATCAGCCAAAATGACCTTGGCGCCCTCCTGGGCAAACAGCCGTGCTTCGGCGGCGCCCTGGCCTCGGGCCGCCCCAGTTATCAATGCAACTTTACCTTTTAACCGCATCTCAGGCCTCTCTGGGTGGAAATTTTCCGGATTGCCGGTTCGGAGAGCAGTCTAACCCGAGAGACGGTCAGACTCAACACCATGCCTATGGAGAGTCCTCCACCAACTCTTAAATGATTATTTGATAGTTATTGACAATGAAAACCCTTCACCACTATTATACGAGACTAGAGCTACAGGGCGAGGTGCGCCTTGATTTTACCCATACCCAGGCTATAAATCTGGAATGTCTCGAAATTAAAGGGGCATCACCGAATGAGAGGAGCAATATGAGTGACCAGGATATCGCCTTAATGGCCCACCTTATGCGCCGCGCAGGATTTGGCGCCACCCGTGACGAGCTTGAAGCTCGAGTAGCCAAGGGCTACGAAGCCACCGTGGAAGAACTTCTCAGCGCCGAGGAGCATGAAGAGCTCAACCGCGACGAGATGCAGCGTTTCCACCCGTGGACCTGGCGTCCTGGAACACTCCCCGGCATGGGCGCCGCAGAGTGGTTGCACGATTTAATCAACACCAAGCGCCCCCTGGAAGAGAAGATGTCCCTTTTCTGGCACGGCATCTTCGCCACCGGCGTCTCCAAGGTTGACCACTATGACGATGTCATGGACATGATTGTCAAATTCCGCCACAAGGGCATGGGCGACTTCCGCGAACTGCTCCTTGAAATGGCCAAAGACCCGGCCATGATCTACTGGCTGGACAACAACGACAACCACGCCGACGCCGTTAACGAGAACTGGGGCCGCGAGCTCCTGGAACTCTTCAGCATGGGCGTTGGCAACTACACCGAAGACGACGTCCGGGACTGCTCCCGCGCCTTCACCGGCTGGACCATTGAGCCGAAGCTGCCCCGGGGGCCCATCGGCCGCCACGACTGGTTCTTCGAGTATCGTGAGGATGACCACGACGACACCGACAAGACGTTCCTGGGTCACACCGGCAACCACAACGGTGAAGACATCATCCGGTTCATCACTGAAGATCCGGCCTGTGCCCGGTTCATCGCCCGCCACCTCTACAGCTTCTTCGTAGCCGACGAGGTCCAGGTCCCCGCTTGGTCGGTGACCCCGCCCCGCGACCCCGAAGCTGTTGACCTGCTGGCCAACACCCTGATGAGCAACGGCTACGACATCCGCAGCACCCTGCGCGTGTTGTTCAACTCTGACTTCTTCAAGAACTCCCGCTACGAGCGCCTGAAGAACCCCACCGAAGTGGTGGTTGGCACCCTCCGGATGGTCGGCGGCGCAGAGTTCCCCGCCCCTGGCATCGGCGACCTGTCCCGTCAGCCCAGCTACATGGGGCAAGACCTGCTCAACCCGCCCAGCGTTGAGGGT
>VFHG01000125.1 GCA_009392075.1 SAR202 cluster bacterium | reverse complement strand
GACTACGCAGAGACCCTCATTGAGCGGAATGGGGCGGGCGACAATGCCAAAGCCCGGTTGCTGCTCGAAGAATCGCTGTCCATCTTCACCGAACTGGGCATGCGCCCCTTGATGGAAAGCCTGCAAGCACTCCATGAGAGGGCTTCAGGCCAACCGGTCCGGGCCTCTGCGTATCCCGACGGATTGACCCAGCGGGAAGTGGAAGTGCTTGGGCTCGTGACGGCTGGCAAGAATGACTGGGAGGTCGCCGAAGAACTGTTCATCAGCGTCAACACCGTAGGCAACCAATTGAGGAGCATCCTAAGCAAGACTGACTCGGCTAACCGGACCGAAGCAGCGGCATATGCCATCAGGCGCGGACTAGAGCCGGACGGAGAAACCGCCGGCGAATGGTCATCACAACGGACGTCAACCCAGAAAACCTTGGAAACCATGGTTTAAACGATTAGTCCCTTCCCCGCCCCGCTTGGTACCAGCGGTCCCATGGCTGGACCTTTGTTTCCCTCGGATTCAGCGACTCACCTATGGCCAATTTGTAAGCTCCGGCAATCACCATGCCGGCCACGAACCCGCCGATGTGGGCGAAGAACGCCACGCTTACCGAGTCCGACAATCCGATAGACATGCTTCCCTGAATCAACTGCCAGACGAACCAGGCTCCCAGGAGCCACATGGCCCGCATCTCAACCACAGTGATCAGATAGAAGATTATCAAGGCTTTTACCTTGTTGTTGGGGTAGATCAAAAGGTAGGCGCCCAACACCCCGGAGATCGCTCCGCTGGCGCCTATCAACGGGACCTGCGAATCGGTATTGATAACCCATTGACTCAGCGTCGCTGCAACACCGGCCACCAGATAAAAGACCAAGTACTTTAAGTGCCCGAACCGGTCCTCGAGGTTATCGCCAAACACCCACAGGAACATCATATTGCCGGCCAAGTGCATGAATCCGCCGTGGATGAACATTGAGCTGAAAATCGTAAAAACGGTATGGACCGGGGTCTCGATATCTACCGGTCCCGACACGGTGTTCCAGCCTTCAAACGGCATTCCTGAGGTGAGCTCCTTGGCAATGAACCCCCATTTGAAGAAAAAGATATCCAGGTCCAATCCACCGCCGCCGGTCAGAGTCGAGAAGCCGCCCAGGACCATTTCATAGAGAAACACCAGCACGCTGATGCCGATAAGCGCCGAGTTCACATAAGGAAATGTCCGGTGATGGACGCTGGCGTCGGAAAATGGAAACAACTTTAATTACCTATCTGCCGATGGAGCCAAATTTATATAGCGCCAAGATTAAAAATAGGGGAGCGGTTCAGACCCGTTCCCCTATCGATAAGTATCCGGATGACTGCCTACGGTCAAGCAGTCAGGTCTCCTGCGGCGTTGCAGATCACCTCTGCCGCGGTCTTGGGGTTCATCTTCCCCATGTTCAGCATCATGTGGTAGTGCTTAGCTTCATTGGGATGGACCTTCCAGAATTTCATGATGAAGTCTTCTCTTGCCCGTTCCAACTCCTCCACGTGAATCTCGGCTTCTTCTTTCTCAAAGTGTTCCCGGTCGATCAGAGTCTTGACTCGGACTTCCATTGGAGCCAGCAGGCCAACGTGCAGGGTATGCGAAGCGTCGGCCAAAATCTGGTTGGCCCCGCGGCCGATGATCACGGCGTTGCCCTGTGCATGAAGATCGTTCGCCACTTTAGTCATGGCTTCAATAAAGGTCTTGTCATCCAACTTCTGGGCTACGCGACCCTCGCCGGCGAGGTCCATATAGGTCTCGGGCGGCAGGTTCTCGATCCCACGGCCGAAATACGGCTCGCCGCTCACACCCGACATCGCGGAGCGTTCGAGCATCGTTTGAACGAACCGGCCAAGACGGTCGCGGAACCTGTCCACCCGTTGCTCTTTGGCGATCAGGGTACCAACCGGCGTGCCAATAATACGGGCTGCTTCCGTAAAGAAAAGCCGGTCAACAAAATTCAGGTTCATCTGTTCGGAGACCATCTGGCCGATGGTCACCGCGCCGCAGCCGATGGGGCCGTTAATGGTAATTACAGGCATTACTGGTCCCTCCGATCATCAATTCGATCTGCCAGATCGCCGTCAATGGCCAATCACGCTTTATCGTCTAGGTAACTGCGGTCTCCATCAACTTGGCGCGCCGTCTCGGATACTCGTCTGACAGGAGACCGAGCACCGTCGAGTCATACCACTCGTCATCCTTGCGGTGGGTCTTGCGCAGATGCCCTTCCATAACGAAACCCACGTGTTGGGCCATCACCATCCCGTGTTCATTGTATTCAGGAAGGTCTACCCAAACGCGGTGGAGCGCCAGGGGGCCGAAGGCATGGTCCAACAGGCCAATGAGCGCGCTAGTGCCATAGTGGTGATGCCAAAGATCTTTGCGGCCAATCAGGAGGTCGATCCGCGCTTCCAACAGCGGCCATTCAATCGCCAATTGACCTTCACCTATATGCTCACCGTCCCCGCTGTAGACCGAAAAAATAGTGCGGTTCTCATCGGTGAACGTTTGGTCCCATTCCTCGGATCCGCCAGCCAGGATAGCCTCCGGAGTGTAACTGGTATGCAGAGCTTTCCCGTCGTCGCCAACCCCATACCAGACTGCATTTACCTCGGAATCGTCGAGCCAATCAGCCATGCGCTGAATGTCTTCACGGGTAGGCGTTACCAGTGTCACTTCTGGGAACATGTTGCACCCCCGATTTTTAATGGGCCAAATTGAGCTATGTTTTCGAGCTGGGTTCAGGTGCCGCCGAGACAGTTCAAATGTATCACCTTTCGGGATAATCTTAATTATAACAACGGGTGGGTATGTGCGCAATTTGCGTGTTTCTAGCGCCAGAATCACTCTTTTCCCAGCCTGAAGTTTATCGGTCCAGTCTCGATGTGCCGCGTAGTATACTCCTGTAATTCACGGATGCAATGCGATTTGGACCTTCATAAGCGCGGTCTACCCCAAAGAGAGGCTACCTAAGTGGCTCCAGATCTCGAACAGCCGGCCGGAACACAGATAGACGACGAGGCCGTTAGACGATATTTCGAAGACCCCAGCGGCACCGCGGACCCCGCTGCCATGAGCATGATGACCCATGAGTTCGATCTGCCGTCAAAGGCGGTCGAGTACCGGCTGGCCAGAGAGGTCGAGACGATCTCCTCTTGGCTCGACGACATAGGGGAATCCGGCAGCGTGCTTGACGTAGGCTGCGGCGCCGGAGCTTGGGTAGAGATTTTCGCCAACCGTTTTCAGTCTGTGGTCGGAGTGGAACGCAGCCCTCAGATGGTGGCAGCCGCGCAGGAAAGAGTCGCCCACCTGCCCAATGCCCGGGTTTACAAAGGGGACGGCCGGCAAGACCTGCCCGAAGGGCCGTTCGACTTCATCTTCCTGGGTGGCCTCATGATGTACCTGGGCGACGCCGATGTGGTGGCACTGCTACAGGCATTGAGGTCCCGGCTCAGCGAAGGCGGCGTCATCATCCTCCGAGAGTCCACGGTGCGAAAGGGAGTGCTGGCCCTGAAAGGCGAATACCAAGTGATCTACCGGAGCGTTGATGTCTACCGGCAGCTCTGTGAACAAGCAGGAATCACCGAGGTTGAACCCCGTGGCAACTCTGGATACGCCAGCATGGCCATCGCCGAAGAATTCGTCGGGATACGCCGCAAGTGGCTTTCATTTCTGCCCAAGGAATCTCTTTTGCTTGGCTCTCTCACCTGGGCAGTGCTAAGAGCCGTCGCGCCGGTCAGCTTCTGGGCGCTTCCTCAAACCCTTAATCGGCTTCACATCGCCTGGCCAAAGCTGCAGAATCATTTCTTCAGGCTCAGACCGTCGAGCTAGGATCCGGACCGCCAATACTCGATCCACTCCGGTTATTGAGTTGCCAGGATATACGCATATCCGCCGGTCGCCGCGACCACGTACGCCGTGAATATATAGTAGAAGACGTTACCCACTTTTGGTGTTCGGAACGGCGCTACATGTAAGAACGCCATGACCACGATGGCCGTGTACAAGATCGCCACGAACCCGTTGTGATTGATGAAACTCTCCAGGAAGAAGACCATCGAAACCACGATTGGTGAGTTGTCTATCGTTATCCCCGCGTAGGTGCCGTTGCTGTCCACGCCAAAGACATCGAAATAGGCCAGACGGAGCACTCCCGCCATGATGATCGCCAATGCCCCCGGATAAGCCCAAGCGTTGAAATCCGTGATGCTGAGCAAAAGGATGGCCGGGCCCACAGCCGAAGTTACCAGGTCCACTAGGGAGTCCATGTGGGCGCCGATCGACCGGTGTTGCGCGCTTCTGTCCGGCAAGGCGCGGGCGACCACGCCGTCGTACCAGTCGAAGGTGACTGCCCAAAGGATCGAGATAATCGCTGCCGGATAATTCTGGTGCAGCGCGAAGAAGATCGCCAGCACGCCGCAGCATAACCCAAACAGGGTGACGATGTTAGGCCAGTCGGCAACGAAAGAAAGAATCAAAGGCATCTGAGATTCGCCGATCTCAGGCCCGCCGCCACCCTGCCTCAACTCTGAATCAGATTCAGCCATATTTCGCCTATTGTCCGTCCGGTTATTAAATTGACGCCGCAGAAGTCCAACACACATCTATATCGGCGCTCTTAGGTGTGAGGCGTAGTATACTCCAGGCAAAATCGGACGCGCTTTTAAAGCGATATCGATCGGAGAGTCCATATGCGGGAAAATACCTTAAAACAGAAATTGAACGACGGAAAGGCGGTTTTCGGCACCATGATCACCTTTCCTTCGGCCACGGTGGTTGAGATGCTCGGGTGCCTGGGGTACGACTGGATCTTGATCGACAACGAGCACGGGTCCATCACAGTTGACAACTCTGAAGATATGATCCGCGCTGCCGAGCTGACGGGCATGGCGCCCATCGTTCGCCCCATCGGCAATGAGTTGGAGTTCATCTGCCCCTTCCTTGACCGCGGCGCCTGGGGCGTCCAAGTCCCCCACGTGAACACCGCCGAAGAGGCCCAGAACGCCGTCGAAGCGGTCAAATATTATCCTCTTGGCACACGAGGGATCTTCAGCCGTGGCCGCCCTGCCGGGTTCGGATTTTCCGGCTCAACGTCCGATTACGCGGAAGAGGCCAATAAAAACACCCTGGTCTGCCTGATGCTGGAAGAGGTGGAGGCCATCGAAAACCTGGAGTCCATGGTCCAGGTGGAAGGCGTGGACGTATTCTTCATCGGCTCGGGCGATTTATCCCAGTCCATGGGCTACGTGGGCCAGCAGACGCATCCTGAGGTTCAAGAGGTCATGGAACGGGGAGTGGAGATCATACGCAAAGCCGGCAAGGTCGCCGGGGTAAGCTGCCCCGACAACCTGGTGCCGAAGTTCCTGGACCTGGGCGTGCAATACTTCCATGGCACGGTGCAGACCCTGATCCAGACCTCCAGCAACGCCTATCTGGACACCATGCGCAAAGCGGCAGGGCAGGCTGGACTCTAGCCGACCCTGGTCGGCAGCCAAATAAGCTTGACACGACGCCGGTAGGCCGGGAAAATGGGCGTCAAGTTTTGTATTATCTAAGTTAATCTGCCGAAAATACGGTTTAGATGAATGGAATCGGCGGTTTTAGGGAAGCATTCTTGTTTCGGAGTTAATGCGATGGCCGTTCAAAGGAAAGTAGACCAAGAAAGCATCGACTTGATGGCCCATCTGATGCGGCGCGCCGGGTTTGGCGCCGACCGGGATGAGTTGGAGCGACGCGCCGCCGTTGGTTATGAAGCCACCGTCGATGAACTGCTGAATCCCCAAGGGCAGCGGGCCGACCGGCAGCATTTCCTCCGCTACCACCCAGGCTTCCGCCGTCCGGTCACCTCTCCGGGCATGGGGGGTTCAGCTTGGTTATACGACATGATGCACACTGAGCTTCCTCT
>VFHG01000124.1 GCA_009392075.1 SAR202 cluster bacterium | reverse complement strand
GCGGATTGGAAACCCGCGCCTACGTTAACCACTCCGAGGATTTACCAGCTGGGCTTTTTTGTTGGGTGTTGGAAGACTGAAATCTAGCAGTTGCCGAGAATGTGCCCCATGCGGGCTTTCTTGGTCTTCATATAGGTCCGGTTCTCGTCGGTTACTTCCGCCTCTACGGGGATGCGGTCGACAATCTCCAGATCGAAGCCTGAGAGGCCAACCACTTTCTTGGGATTGTTGGTCAGCAGGTTCAGTTTGCGCACTCCCAAGTCCCGGAGGATCTGCGCGCCCACGCCGTAATGACGTAGGTCAGGCTCGAATCCCAAGGTTTCGTTGGCTTCCACAGTGTCCAGGCCCTGGTCCTGCAGAGAATAGGCCTTGATCTTGTTGTGGAGACCGATGCCTCGGCCTTCTTGGCGCATGTAGAGGAAGATACCGTTCCCCTCTTGCGAGATCTGCTGTAGCGCCAGGTCGATCTGCTCACCGCAGTCGCATCGCATGCTGCCGAAGACATCTCCGGTGAGGCATTCGCTGTGGATGCGAACCAAGACAGGCTCGTCTTCGGTCCACTCGCCGATAGTCAAGGCGATGTGCTCGCCGGTGTCCACGTGGCTCTTGTAAGCGATCGCTTGAAATGGGCCGTAGCGGGTCGGGAGGCGGGCCTCGGCCACGCGCTCGATTAAACGCTCGGTGCGGCGGCGCTGGGCGATGATCTGGGCGATGCTGAGAATCTTGAGACCGTGCTCGTCGGCGAATCGCTCCAACTCAGGAAGGCGGGACATAGAGCCGTCTTCAGCCATGATCTCGCAGACGATACCGGCGGGGTACAAGCCCACCATCTCGCAGAGGTCAACCGCGGCTTCTGTGTGACCGGCCCGGGCCAGCACTCCGCCGGGATGGTACCGCAGCGGGAAAAGGTGTCCGGGACGGGTGAATTCTTCAGGCTTGGCGGCCGGGTCCAGCATGGCCAGAATGGTGGCCGCGCGGTCTCCGGCAGAGATACCGGTGGTGGTGTTTACGTTGTAGTCCACAGACACGGTAAATGCAGTCTGGTTCTTCTCTGAGCCGTTGGCTGAGATCATCAGAGGCATCTGAAGTTCATCCAGCCGCTCTCCGATGATGGGCATACAAAGGAGGCCACGGGCGTGGGTTACGACGAAGTTAACAGCCTCTGGAGTCACCATCTCGGCGGGCATCACCAGGTCACCTTCGTTCTCACGGTTCTCGTCATCGACAACGATGAGGAACCGGCCCGCTTTTAGCTCTTCAAGCCCTTCTTCGAGACTGCACAGAGGCATTTTTTTTCCTTAACACCCTTAGTCTTCGGCCCCTGGATCAACGGTCCAGAAGACTCTCTACATACTTGGCCAAAATGTCGGCCTCCAGGTTCACCCGGTCACCAACAGATAATGAAGGCAAATTAGTATTATTCAGCGTGTATGGTATCACAGCCAAAGTGAACGATGAGACACCTCTTTTTACCACGGTCAAACTGATACCGTCAACCGCGACAAAACCCTTTTCAACGATATAGCGATGCAGGCGTTTCGGAACTCTGATGCGAAAGATTATGGAATCGCCTTCTTGCTTGGTGGACGTAACGCGGCCGGTCCCGTCCACATGGCCCTGCACAATGTGGCCACCCATCCGGTCGCTGGCCAACAGCGCCCGCTCCAGGTTCACCGGTCCGCCTGCTGAAAGCTGGCCCAGGGAGGTTCGCCGCATGGTCTCCGGCGACAGGTCCACGGAGAATTCGCTCCGGCTGAAATCGATGGCGGTAAGACACGCTCCGTTTACCGCGATGCTGTCACCCAGCTTCAAATCCGCGGTGATCTTTGAAGCCTGAACGGTCATGGCTTTATCGCTGATCTTTGCGACAACGCCCACTTCTTCTACAATTCCGGTAAACACTTTCTGCAGTTCACTTAAAGGTTATTCGATTTCCAGATCGTCCGTTTCATTGTCCGCTTCATCGTCTGTGTCAAAAGAGTCCATCACAGACGATTTCCTTGTTGGATAACCTATTATGAGCCAATCCGGGCCAATTTGCTCGGTGCGTGTGCCGGTCAACGTCCACGCGTCGGCCATCATGACAATCCCTGAGCCTTCAACCGGCGAGAGAGAAGTCTCGCCGCCGACGATCACTGGGGCGACGAAGGCGTAGACCTTGTCCACCAGACCCATGTCGAAGAACGCCCCATGCACCGAGCCGCCGCCTTCCACCAACAGATTCACCACGCCCCGGGAACCAAGGTGGCTGAGCAAGGCCCGCAGGTCCACGCGCCGGTCTTCCCCGGCGGGCAGCACCACCACTTCAGCGCCTGTCTGTTCCAGAGCCAGTACCCGTTCATCGGGGGCGGCTTGCGTGGTGGCGATGAGCGTGGATCCCGGTTGGTTGAACATCACAGATTTGACTGGGGTATGGCAGACACTGTCCAGCACAACCCGCAGCGGCTGGCGTTCTAAGGGCGTACCGTCATCGTCGCGGGCGGTCAGATACGGGTCGTCGGTCAGCGCTGTGTTCACGCCCACCAATATTGCGTCGCAGACCCGGCGCATCTGCTGCACGAATCCCCTGGCCTCTGGGCCGGTGACCCACTTGGAGTCACCGGTGTGGGTGGCGATCTTGCCATCGAGCGTCATGGCGTACTTGACGGTGACGAAAGGTGTGCCGGTGGTGATCTGCTTAGCGAACGCCTCGTAGAGCTCCCGGGCACCTTCAGACTCTTCCTCCACAACCACGATGCCGGCGGCAGCCAGTTCGTCTCTCCCTTTGCCGGATACATCAGGGTTGGGGTCGATGACAGCGTAATGGACCTCGGTGATGCCGGCAGTGATGATAGCTTTGGTGCACGGTGGGGTGCGGCCCCAGGTGCAACATGGTTCCAAAGTGGTGTAGAGGGTGGCGCCCCGGGCTTGGTCCGAGGCCTGTTTCAGGGCAACTATTTCGGCATGGTCTTGCCCTGGCGGTTGGGTGGTGCCGGTCCCGATCTCAACCCCGTCTTTGACCAGCACCGCGCCGACCGCGGGATTGGGGCTGGTGGACCCCACAACCTCTTGGGCCAGTTCAACGGCCCTTTGCATGTGGCCCATGGCCTGGGTCAAGACGCCTGTGGGGAGTCCGGTTTCGCGAAATCCTGGTGGAACCGGCTGGCGGTGGGGACGGTCTGTCCCTGGTACTTGCTGCCTAGGGATTCGGAGCCATAGAGCCGGTCGGCAGGGGTCGAGAGACGCAGGTAGGAGATCTGCCCGATCTTCATGCCGCGGTATAGGGTGATTGGCAACCGGGCCAGGTTGCTCAACTCCAGAGTCAGATGGCCCTTCCAACCGGGATCTACGAACCCAGCAGTGGAGTGGATCACCAGGCCGATGCGCCCCAGGCTACTTTTGCCTTCTAGGCGGGCGACCAGGTCCTCAGGCAGTTCGATGTTCTCCAGTGTGCTGCCTAGAACAAATTCGCCGGGGTGAAGTATGAAAGGGCTGTCTTCTTGAATCGTCACCATCTGGGTCAGGTCTTCCAAGCCCTCTTTGACGTCGATGTAGGGACGGCGGGAGTTGGCGAAGACAAGGATACTACTGTCCAGATGGAGGTCAACGCTCGCCGGTTGGATGTCATCCGGGTCCAGGGGCGATATGACGATGCGCCCCTGGGCCAGTTCTTCTTTGATGGTCCGGTCGCTTAAGACCATATCGCTCCCGTTGATCGTAGGTTTTGTGTTCGGTCATCGGAGCCTCAAAAACGACGGCTCCGGGTAGCAAGATTCTAACAACCCTGTAATTGCCCCGCAAGTAAGAACCACCCGGTTTGACGGAGAGTCGTGAAGCATAACAACAGGGCGAAGTCTCAATTGACCCCGCCCTGAATGGAATTCATTGACCTCTGCTTCATATCGTACCTAGGGGGCGATGGCGAAGACTCCCTGCACGTTCACGTTCACATCCAACTCGCCGGCCAAGATACTGGTGGGCTGGTCACTGGCGAATGCGCGGGCGCCAATGGACTCGATCCTGGAGATCGACTGGGGCACGCCGCTGCCAGACTCTGTCAGGAAGACCAGCTTGCCCAGTTCAACCCCGGCCAGCTCGGCCATGGCGTTGGCTTTGGTCAGCATGTCGGCTATGGCTTCTTCCCGGGCCTCGTTCTGGAGGGGCTTCGTGTCTTCGATGGTGAAGCTGACCCGGTTGATTCGGACCAGGTTTCCTACGGCCTCGGTGGCGCCGTCGATGATGCCACCCATGTTGTCTAGGTCACGGACCTTGACCGTCAGGGTGTTGTTTACCTGGTACCCAATCAAAACCCGTTCGAACTCCACCCGGCACCCGATGCACCTGGTCACTTCCTGATTGTCGTACCGGGGGCTGATGCTGAATTGACTAGTTTGCATGTCCCGGTCATCAACGTTGTTGCCTCTGAGTGAGGAAATCGTACGGTCGATGGCCTCGGCCGCCAATCCGCGGGCCTCGGCCGCCGAATCGGCTAGGGCTTCTACGCCCAGGCTGATTATACCCAGGTCAGGATCGCCGGTGGCTTTGCCCGTGCCGTTGACCCAGATACCGGTATTGGCGCCGGAGCCGGACCGTAGAAATTGGGCCGCTTCAGGACCTCCGACCGCCGACAGAATGTCGGCAATGTTAGCCGGTGTTCTGTCCTCGCTGCTGTTGGTTCCGCAGGCTACTGCCAATATAAGGACCAGGGCTGCGCCCAACAGGATCAACGTCTTTTTACTTTGTTTCAGTGCTTGCACCATGTTATTTATTTCTCCTAGATTTTCGCCTAGCGGCGTCGCTTACATGGTTTAAGACGGAGGGATTCGTGAAAAAGTTACCAGGGCACAGAAGTGGCCGATCGACTCCAACCGCCTTAATTGCGTCCGGCTCGCCAACGGAGTGCTAGGCCGGCCAGCGACCCAACGGCCAACACCCCTGCGGCGACTTCCAGCAACCGCCACCGGGTGGATGTGCCCCCACCCTTCTAGGTACGGTAATTCGTTTTGCAGGAAAATTTAGCCAGGCGTTAGTACCGCCCCATCCTAAATTTTTTTCCGTGCCAAGATGGGAGTACGTCCGTGTTTGCCGATCTGATTTAGCCGTGTATGGGTGGCCGTCTCTACCCCTGGAAGTTCACCCGGCCGTCCAGCAGGCCCCGGGCCATGACGAACTTGTGTATCTCTGATGTTCCGCCTCCGATGCGGGCGTGGCGGAGTATGTGGTACCAGTGGGCGATGGGCAGGTCCAGGGTCTCTCCGGTCCCGCCGAAGACTTGCATGATCTTGTCGATGCTTCGCCAGCCCCATTCACCGGCGCAGTACTTGACCATGGATGCTTCCACCCGCACGTCATCACCGGCGTCAGCCCGCTTGGCAATCTCCCTGGTAGTGGCACGGAGCGTGATGATGTCAGTGTAGACGTCGGTTAGCATGTACTGGATGGCCTGCCGGTCGGCGATGGGCCGTCCGTAGGTAACGCGCTCCTTGGCCCAATCGATGGCCATCTCTAGGGCCCGGCTCAAGATGCCGGTAGCCATTGAGCCCCTGAGCAGCCGGTCGTGGTGCACCAGCCATTGCTGTCCTAGGGAGAACCCCTGGCCAACCTCGCCCAAGACCTTGGTCTGGGGCACCCGGACGTTGTCGATGTTCACCTGGTACTGCTGGGCTTTGCCTGGGTTAACCCAGAGCCGGATTGGGTCAAAACTCAGACCCGGCGTAGGGTTGTCTATGATGAACATGGTGATGCCGCCACGCTGGCGCTTCTCCGAGTCGGTCACCGCCTGGACCAGCAGATAGTCGGCGGATGCGGCTCCGGATATGAAGGTCTTGGTGCCGTTGATGACCCAGTCGTCGCCGTCCAGCACCGCGCTGGTCTGCATCATTCCACCGGGGTCGGAGCCGGCGTTGGGCTCGGTCTGGCCGAACGCGTAGTGCAGCTTTCCCTCGACAGACGGGATCAGGTATTCCTTTTCCTGTTCCGGTGTGGCCGAGCCAATCATCATCATGGGCACCGGCGAGGTTGGCAGTTGCACGATGCTTTTGTGAACTTCCTCATCGAGAACAACGTGCCCAAGAGCGCCCATACCGCCGCCACCGTACTCCTCAGGAACGAACGACGTGTAGATGCCGGTGTCCTTGGAGACTTTGTTCAAGCGGTCCCAGGCCGTTTCCGGCAGCACGCCCAACAACCCGGAAAGGGCCTCGGCGATGCCCCTCGGCGCGCCAGGCTCGTCCACCCCCTCTTGGGACGGATTAGCTAGGAATTCCGCCTCCAGGGGATAGCACTCATCCTTAACAATCTGGCGGATGGTGTTCTTTAGGGCGTCCAGTTCCGGGGGTAGGCCTGCTTGCATGACTGATCTCCAGATTCCACGGGTCGGGCGGCGATGATTGGTCAACAAGAACATAAGGCTCGGGGCGGCCCAAGGTCAACCGCGCAAAAGGAAATAGGGTCTAGGAGAAGGAGAACAGAGGGGTGAAGAGTGGCCTAGATGCGGAAGGCAGGGATCAGTGGAAGGGACAGACCCTGAAGAAGGCGCCTCTGACAGCGCCGTGGTCGTCTGTGTCGCCAATCTCGTTGGTATAACTGCCCAAAGCAACGCTGGAGGTGCCAGGTTGCTCGGCAACGGCCTGGCCGATAGCGGCCATCCCTGTCGCAACGATGGATAGGGTTAGTATCCCTATGACGAGTATTGCGGCCAGTTTTGGTTTCATTATCGCGACACTGCTGAGACTCAGGTTCGCCTGTCACGAAACACGTGACTGATTTGAGTTTATTTTATACCAGGGTATTCGGGAAAGCCAGGTTTAAGCCTAGAACTTTCGGAGGCCCGGTCATTTTGTTTCCGGCGGGGAATCACTGATCTCTCACACCCCCATGCTAGAATACAGCCGAGTCTAGGTACATATACGCTAGCTATTGGATGTCGGACCTCCGGATGCAATTTCGTAACCTCCCCAGCGTTGATAGTATTCTCGCGGACAAGGACGTGGCCGCGGCCACCAAATCCTTCGACCGCGACTGGGTCGTGGACCTCGTCCGTGAGGCGTTGGAATCGGCGCGGGAGCAGATCAGGCAAGGCGGCAACTCTCCGGATGCGGGCTACGTCGCCACGTCCGTTTGCCAGCGGATAGACGACATCCTGCGGGCTGAACCACGCCAGGTGATCAACGCTACGGGAGTCGTGATTCACACCAACCTGGGGCGCGCACCGCTAAGCAGGGCGGCCATCGAGGCGTCCAATCAGGCGGCCCAAGGCTACTCCAACCTGGAACTTGACCTGGGCACCGGACGCCGGGGTTCCCGGCAGGCCCAGGTGCAGTCGCTCTTGGTGCAGATCACCGGAGCGGAGGCGGCCCTGGCGGTGAACAATAACGCCTCGGCCATGCTCCTTGGACTTTCGGCCCTAGCATCCGGGAAAGAGGTGGTCGTATCTAGGTCAGAGGCTGTTGAGATTGGCGGTGGGTTTCGAGTTCCAGACGTGCTGCGCCAAAGCGGCGGTACCTTGATCGACGTCGGCACAACCAACCGCACTTACGTTCGCGACTATGATGATGCGGTGACCGAAAACACCGCCGCGTTCCTAAAAGTCCACGCCAGCAATTTCCGGGTGGAAGGATTTACAGCATCCGTCGAAACGGCCGACCTGGTGGAAGTGGGCGCCAGGCGCGGTATCCCGGTGCTCCATGACGTGGGCAGCGGCAGCCTGCTTTTGACCGAGAAATATGGGATGGCCCATGAGCCGACGCCTCAGGAAAGCATTAAGGACGGCGCCGGATTGGTGTTCTTCTCAGGAGACAAACTGCTGGGCGGGCCGCAATCAGGCATCGTGGTTGGCAAGAAAGAACTGGTGGACGTGCTGGCCCGGCACCCATTGGCCCGGGCGGTGCGCATCGACAAGTTGAGTCTGGCCAGCCTCACAGCAACGCTAGCCCATTACCTGAAGGGCGAGGCCGAAAAAGAGATCCCGGTCTGGCGCATGATCTCCACCCCCGAGGCGGCCCTCAAGAAACGGGCCAAGTCATGGCAATCCGGCATGGAATGTCCTTCGTCTGTGGAGAAGAGCCGGTCCGCGGTCGGCGGCGGTAGCCTCCCAGGCGAGACATTGCCCTCATGGGTGCTTTCAATAGACTGCCAGGGTACGACCCCGGAAGAAGTCATGCGGCGTTTGCGGGAAAGCAACACGCCGGTTATCGCCCGTATCGAAGAGGACCGGGTTTTGCTGGATCCTCGGACTGTCCTGCCCGAAGAGGACGCTCCGCTGCTGGACGCCCTCCGGTCCGCAGTCGCTAATTGATCTGCGGCTAAAATCTGATTTAATCGTAAATATGGACAGGATTTCCGGATGACCGACTATTTACTGGTGCACGGCGCGGGACAGGGAGCTTGGAGTTGGGGCCCAGTGTGGGGATATCTGACTGCTCCGGAGGAGCACCCACCAACGCTGCACAAACGCCGGCGCGCCAACCGGGTGCATCCCCTAGACCTCCCTGGCCACGGCGCCGACGCCGGTGGCGACACCTCCGCAGTTCGACTGGAAGAATGTGTCCAGGCGATAACACGGACTGCAGAGCGAGAGCAGTTGAAAGACTTAGTGCTGGTGGGCCACGGATTCTCCGGCAGTTTGGTGGTACAGGCGGCCAGCGAGATGACTGTTCCGCCCAAACGG
>VFHG01000123.1 GCA_009392075.1 SAR202 cluster bacterium | reverse complement strand
ATGATATACACCCAGAAACCCCGGTCTGGCGAGCGGGCCGAAAGCCGCCATAAGGAGGCACACCGTGGTATTGGATGTAAATAGTCTGGTGGACGCCGATGCTGGATTGATCAGCCGGCGTATCTTCATCGAAGACGAGATCTACCAAGAAGAGCTGGAGCGCATCTTCGCCCGCTGTTGGCTGTTCCTGTGCCATGAGAGCCAGATACCCAACCCCGGCGATTTCCTCACCACATACATGGGCGAGGACTCGGTGCTGGTGATTCGCGACACCTCCGGCAAGATCGGGGCCTTCCTCAATGTCTGTGCCCATCGGGGCAACCGGCTCTGCCGCGCTGACAACGGTAATGCATCGGCTTTCACCTGTGCCTACCACGGTTGGACCTACGGAAACAATGGTGATCTGCAGGGCGTGCCCAATCTGAAAGACGCCTATTACGATGACCTAGACCGCACAAAATGGGGCCTGATTCCCGTCGCCCAACTGGACACGTACAAGGGCCTGGTCTTTGCTACGTTCGACAATAATGCCCCATCGTTAATCGACTACTTAGGTGAGATGGCCTGGTACCTGGACTGTTTCTTCGACCGCAGAGAAGGGGGTGTAGAGGTCGTTGGTGGAGTCCACAAATGGATCATCCCCTGTAACTGGAAACTGCCTGCCGAGAACTTCGGTGGCGATGCCTATCACGTGGCCTGGAACCACCTTTCCGCTCTGACTTCCGGATTCACCCAAGCCCCGGCCGCCAGACAGACTCTGGGTGGCGGCACTATTTCTCCCGGCAACGGCCACTGCATCCTTGCCGTTGGCGCCGACGATTACGCCGCCGCCCCCGTTGAGATAATCCAAGAATATGAGGAGTCCATCCGGGCGGAAACGGTCGAGAGGCTTGGGCCTCGTCTATTGAAGATGACTCCCAACGTGGGCACGTTATTCCCCCATATGTCGTTCTTAAGGGGCAGTTCCCGCAGCTTCCGGGTCTGGCATCCCAAAGGGCCGGATAAGATTGAGGTGATCTCCTGTCAGTTCGTCGACAAAGCGGCGCCGCCCGAGGTTAAGGAAGCCCTCCGCGTTACTGGACTGCGGGCCTTTGGCCCGTCGGGTGTCTTGGAACAAGACGACATGGACAATTGGGAGGAATGCACGCGTATCAATCGGGGCGCGGTCACCCGGAGGTATGCCCTCAACTATCAGATGGGGCTGGGACATGACAGCTTCGACGATGGGCTGGGCGGGTGGTCCAGTGATTTTCGGATCAGCGACAGCAACCCCCGTCACTTTTACCGGCGCTGGGCCAGCTTGATGCAAGCCGATACCTGGGATCAGGTATAGCCCGGTGCGACTGCAAGCATGAAGGATGAAACGCTGCGCGAGGTAGAACAATTCCTCTACAAAGAGGCCCGACTCCTGGACAGCCGCCGGTTCTTTGAATGGCTGGAGTTGTTCTCCGACGACCTGCGCTACTGGATGCCAACCCGTTCTAACCGCTATCCGGTGAACAGCAAGGCCATATCCATCTTGGATGCCTCCCGCTACGAAGAAGAAGAGGTCTCGGGCGAGGACGAATTAGCCTTGATGGAAGAGACGAAAGACACACTGGAACGGCGAGTAGCCCGCCTGGACACCGGCATGGCCTGGGCCGAAGACCCTCCCTCCCGCACCCGCCACATAATTACCAACATAGAGGTCGAGGCGGCGGACTCGGCAGACCAACTGCGGGTCTATTCCAACTTCGTGATGTACCGCAATAGGAGTGAGACGGATCAGGACTTTTACGTTGGCAGCCGTGAAGATGTCCTGCGCCGAGAAGGTGGGCAGCTCCGCATTTCGTCCAGAAAGATCGTCCTCGACCAGAACGTGCTATTGGCTAAGAACCTCAGCAACTTCTTCTAGCCGACCCCCATAGGCGATCCATCAAACCGTCCTAGTTGTCGCCCCGAGTGCAGCGAGGGGTCTCGTTGCTCTGGTTAAACCTGACTTATGCGCGCAACGAGATTCCTCATCGGCCTTCGGGTCTTCTTGGAATGACAGAAGGGCGAGGCTTGCTCGCCCATTTGTCTAGAGTGGCTACCTCGTCGCTTGTACTGCCGCCGCCAACTCCTCAAAACCCATGCTCCCGGAATGCAGCTTTCCGCCTATCCGGAAGGACGGCGTCCTTACTATGCCGGTCTCTGCCGCCGCCTCATGTTGGGCCAACACCAGGCCTTGGTAGGCGCCGGAAGCCAGCTTAGGCCACATCTCTCCCCAGTCCAGTCCCACGAAAACCGATAGGCGGCGCAGCGTGTAAAGGTTGCCAAGGTCGGTGCCCATCTCCCAGTATTCCTTGGAAGCGGCCCAAAAGAATTTCCGGTCTAGACCCCGCTCTTTGGCGTAGGCCGTCGCCGCATGGACGGCCAAAGTGGTGACGGACCTATTGGAAGCCGGTTCGGTGCCCTGCCCATGGCCGGGCAGGTAGAGGGGCCGCCGCCGGGACTTGCTGGACCCATCCCCTTGATTGCTGGGGGCAGGGCTATCTTCAACCGAGTCGCGCCGAAGCAGAAATGGCTGGCGGTCTATCTCAAAACCTAATTCGGACGCCAGTTCTTCGAGCCTCTTCAACCCGTGGTATGAGTGAGGACAGGCGTAATCGAACCAAACCGTGACGACAGCGAGAGGCATGTGGATCCCGTCAGCTCTGGCTCAGTTCTTTGGCTTGTTTGAGGACTTTAACCAGCGCGTCCATCGTCAGAACCCCGGTATTGGTGTTCCGTGGGCTGGGGTGGTAAGAAGTCACCATCATGGGTAGCGACGGCCCAAACCGGTAGACCTCTCCATGCAGGAATTTCCCCCGCACCTTCTCAGACCCCATCTCGCTCAATGTCTGCAGGGTGGCCCGGAAAGCGATGTGGCCTAATGCCAAAATGACCTTTAGGTTGGGCAGTGTTCGAAGTTCCCGCACCAGGTAGGGCAGGCAAGCCTTCTGCTCTTCAGGCGTGGGCTTGTCGCCGGGGGGCACGCACCGCACCGCCGCGGCGATGTAGGCCCCGGTGAACTCCAGTCCGTCGTCACGATGGTCGGAGTTAGGTTGGTTGGCCATACCGGCTTTGTGCATCGCCTCGGTTAAAAACGTGGCAGAGGAGTCGCCCGTGAAGACCCGGCCGGTCCTGTTGCCACCGTGGGCAGCGGGGGCCAGGCCCAGTAGAACCAGCGATGCATCCGGGTCGCC
>VFHG01000122.1 GCA_009392075.1 SAR202 cluster bacterium | reverse complement strand
CCAGGTTGCTTTCCCTCGCATGAACCACATCCTGGAAGTGGACACCGAAAACCGTCTGGCGTTGGTGGAGCCGGGTGTCATCAACCTGGACCTGGACACCCACGTCCGCAAGTTCGGCCTGCGCTACGCTCCCGACCCCTCCAGCCAGAAGGCCTGCAGCTTGGGCGGCAACATCGCCGAGAACGCCGGCGGTCCCCACTGCCTGGCCTACGGCACCACCACCAACCACGTGTTGAGCATGGAAGTTGTGCTTGAAGACGGCCAGATCGTCAACCTGGGCAGCTTGGCCCGTGAAACGGTTGGGTACGACCTTCGTGGCGTATTTACCGGCTCGGAGGGCACCTTCGGCATCGCCACCAAGATTGCGGTACGTCTCTTGCCGGTGCCCGAAGCCGTGCGGACGTTCCTCGGCATTTTCCCCGACGTGGAGTCGGCCTGCACCGCAGTCTCAGCAGTGATCGAGCAGGGCATAGTCCCCGCTGCGCTGGAGATGATCGACGCCCTGACTATCCAGGCCGTGCAGAAGGTCAGTGACGCCGGGTATCCCGACGATGCCGGGGCCGTGCTGCTGATCGAACTTGAAGGCTTGCAGGACGAGGTGGACGAGATCGGAGAGGAAGTCGAGGCCGCCCTGTGGGACACCGGCGCCACCCAGGTGCGGGCCGCCGAAGCCGCCGAGGAGCGGGAGCAACTCTGGGTGGGACGCAAAGGCGCGTTAGGCGCGTTAGGCAGCATCGCCCCCAACTACTTTCTGGTTGATGGCGTCGTGCCCAGGACCCAGTTGGCCCCGGTGCTGGCAGCCGTCGCCGACGTCAGCGTCAAGTACGATATACCGATAGCCAACGTGTTTCACGCCGGAGACGGAAACCTCCATCCGTGTTTGCTATTCGATGAGCGCAAGCCCGGCGCCTTGGACAAAATCGTTGAAGCCGGGACCGAGGTACTGCAGATATGCGTGGACGCCGGTGGAACGCTGACCGGCGAGCACGGCGTCGGCCTGGAGAAGAAAGAGCAGATGCCCCTGGTTTTCTCCACTGACGACATGGCGGCCATGGTATTGGTCCGCGACGCATTCGCTCCCGCAAATAGCCTGAACCCAGGCAAGATATTCCCTGACGGGAAGAAACACACGCCCCACGCCCATCCAGCCGCCCCCGGCATGACCATTTAGCCGGCAAAGCCGGTCTATTTGTTACCGTACTATTCAAGCAGAACCAACGCCGTCCGATTCGAGTAGGAGTTTTTGTTGGAGTTATCCCTCAGTGACCAGCTTGCTAGGCTTTTAGGCGGCAATCTAGTTTCCTCTGGCGACGGCCATGAGATCGATGGGCTGACGCCACAGGCCGTGGTGCGGCCGGTGGACCGGCTCCAAATATCCGAAGTGCTCAGTTGGGCTTCGTCAGAGATGGTCAGCATTCTGCCCAGAGGCGGCGGCACTCGGACCGGGCTGGGCAACGTTCCACGTAAAGCCGATGTTGTCCTGGACCTGGGGGCCCTGGACCAGGTATTGGACTACCAGCCCGCGGATATGACTGCCACGGTCGAGTCTGGAGTGACCTTGGCGTCTCTGCAGGAACAACTGGCGCCCGGCGGCGAGTTCGTCCCTTTGGAAGCGGCCCTGTGCGAACGCTCCACCGTGGGCGGCATCCTATCTGTGGGGACTGGCGGGCCCCTGGCCTACGCCTTTGGTCTGCCCAGGGAATGGCTCATCGGCATCGGTGTCCTGAATACTCAGGGCGTGGCCACCAAGGCCGGCGGCAAAGTGGTTAAGAACGTAACCGGGTACGACCTGAACAAGCTGTACGCCGGCTCCCTGGGGACCTTGGGAGTCATCGTAGAGGCCTCATTCAAGCTCTTGCCCATCGACCCCCAATCTGGGGCTTTGTTGGCGTCATTCCCATCACTGGCCGATTCCATCGCGGCGGGCCGTAAGTTGATCCATTCGCCGGCGGCTCCGATGGGCTGCCACAGCGTCACGTCCGGTGTCTCCCGGCATCTGCAGGACTCGGTCCAAGCCGCTTCTCAGGACCTGGGACTTGGGAAAGAGGAGATCGCCCTGACATTCGCTTTCTTCGCCGGTCGGGCCAAGGCCACCGGGCGCAGATTGGAGGAAGCGGCAGCGCTGCTATTGGCGGAGGGGGCCAAAGCGGTGCAGCGGATCGAAGGCCCCGCAGCTAAAGGGTTACTGCGCTGGATCACCGACGTTCCGATCGAGATCAGTCCTAGCTCCGACCTGGTCATAAAGATTTCTGTTCAATCCAAGTCGGCTGCCCGGACCTCCGCCGAGTGTGGGGAGATAATTTTCTCCGGTGAAAAGCCGGAACAGATCGTAGACCCTGGGTTTGGGATCATGCGATTGTTTTGGCCAATGCCTCTAGACAGCTCGCCTTCCGGCGCTGACACAACCCAGCCTATCCTGGACGCGGTCAACCAGGTCCGGCAAGTCGCCCACCGTTACGGCGGTTCGGCGGTCGTAGAGCAATGTCCCCTCCCGGTAAAGAGACAGATCGACATTTGGGGGGACTCACCTGATAGTCTCGCCGTCATGCGAGGGATCAAAGACCGGTTCGATCCCAGTGGAATCCTTAACCCAGGCCGATTCCTGGGAGGTATCTAGTGGCCCAACCCATCACCGGAATCCCGGGCTTTACCGGACCCGACGCCCCGGCCGAGGCCGATCTCTACCGTTGCGTCCACTGCGGGCTGTGCCTAAGCTCCTGCCCGACCTACGTGGAGACGGCGCTGGAGATGGAATCGCCCAGGGGCCGGCTGGCGCTGATGAAGGCCGTCAACGAGGGCAGGGTCGAGATCACCCCCAGGATCGTCTCACACTGGGAGGCGTGCCTCCAGTGCCGCGCCTGCGAAGCGGTTTGCCCATCAGGCGTGCCCTACGGCCGTATCATGGAACGCACCCGGTCCCAGGTCCGGGCTGCCGGTCTCCAGTCCAAAGAATTGAAGCGGTTCAGCCGCTTCTTCTTGAACTCTGCCTTGCCGAACCCTAAAAAACTAAGGATGGGAGCGAACCTGATCCGGCTGTACCAGCGTTTGGGCATCCAGAAGCTGGTGCGGCTATCCCATCTGCTCTACCTGCTGCCCGGTGGTATAGGCAAGTTGGAGTCCCAGTTGCCGCCCTTGAGCAAAAAGTTCTTCGGGCCATCGGACACGGTCTACCCAGCCCAAGGCGAGAAGAAGACCACGGTAGCGCTGCTGTCCGGCTGCGTGATGCCTCTGATGCAGGGATCGACTATGGAGGCCACGGTGCGTGTCCTAACCCGCAACGGCTGCGATGTGATGGTACCTCTGGGTCAGGGATGCTGTGGGGCATTGAACACCCACGCCGGAGACCTCGAAAACGCCCGTGCCATGGCCCGGACCAACATCGACTCCCTGATGGCTGCCGGGGTGGAGCGGATCATCACCTCGTCCGCCGGCTGCGGCTCCAGCATGAAAGAGTATGCCGAATTACTGAAGGACGACCCGGAATACCGCACCAAAGCCACTCTGTTCAGCGATATGACCGAGGACGTGACCAAATTCTTGGTCGGGCTGCCGTTCCAAGCTCCCACCGCCACAGTTAACCGACGCGTCACCTTCCAAGACCCTTGCCACTTGGCCCACGCCCAGCGCATCACCGCCGCGCCCCGCACCATTCTGAACTCTATTCCCGGTCTGGAACTTGTGGAGATGGAGAATTCCAGCCTGTGTTGTGGCGGCGCCGGGATCTATTCCTCGGTCCAGCCCGCCCTTTCCAAGAGGCTGCTCAACCGCAAGATGGACAGCATCGCCGCCACCGACACCCATGAAGTGATCACCGCCAATCCGGGCTGCATGCTGCAAGTGGAAATGGGATTCAAGTCCCGCGGTATACACGGCCGTGCCCGCCACGTGGTGGATATCCTTGATGAGGCGTATTCCCTGAAGTAGGCGGCCTGTTGTCCCCTACTCCCGAGCACTGGGGAGGGTTAGGGTGGGGGCAACGGCTCTGCACAGGTCACCCTGGTAAAAAGAGAAGGGCCCGCTGTATGCTGGCCCTTCTCTTTATCTGACTTACGTCTAAGAAACTAACCGCGTGGCAAACCCAGTCCTCGTCCGGCGATGATGTTGCGCTGAATCTCTGATGTTCCGGCGGCAATTGTACCGGCAAAGGCGTTCATCCAGTTTTCCTGGACCCGGCCCTTCAATGGCGCCCATTTGTCTTCCCGGCCCAGGGTACCGTACATGCCCAGGATGTCCAGGGCAGCCTCGCTCACCCGTTGGACCGTCTCGCTGCCGAAGACCTTGCTCATGGACGCTTCCTTGGTGGGAATGAGGTCCTGGGACTGCATGTAGGCCACGTTGTAAGCCATCAAACGGGCGACTTCGCAGTCGATGTACCGGTCGGCCATCAGGGTGCGCACCCAAGGAATCTCGATTAGCGGCACTCCGTTGCGCTTGGTCTCGGTGGCGAACTCCTTGGTGTCGTCCAGCAACCGCCGGGCGGATGCGGAATAGTCGATGCCCGAGCGCTCGAAGTCCAACAGGGTCACTGCCACGTACCAACCCCGGTCTTCGTCGCCGACCACGTTGGCCCTGGGCACGCGGACGTCGTCAAAGGTCACCTGGTTGAACTCATGACCGCCGGCCATGTTGATGATGGGACGGACCGACACTCCGGGACTCTTCATATCCACCAACACGAAGCTTATGCCACGGTGCTTGGGGGCATCTGGGTCGGTGCGGGTCAGCAGCATGATCCAGTCGGCGCGGTGGGCCATGGTCGTCCAGACCTTGGCGCCGTTGATCACTAGGTCATCGCCGTCGCGAACTGCACGTGTGCTGAGGGAGGCTAGGTCGGACCCCGACTCGGGTTCGCTGTAGCCTTGGCACCATTGAATCTCGCCTTTGGCCACTGAGGGGAGATGAGTCTTCTTCTGCTCCTCGGAGCCGTGGATCATTAAAGTGGGGCCAAGCATGCGCACGCCAAAGATGTCCCGTCCGGGGGCGCGCATGTACGAAATCTCTTCGTTGTAGATAGCCGACTTCACCGGAGACGCGTTCTGGCCGCCGTATTCCTCCGGCCAGTGCATGGTGAGCCAGCCCTTCTCAGCCATCTTTTGGCGGATGACCCGGTTCAGGTCCCAGTCGTCGTCTTCAGGATAACGGCCCGCGCCTTCCCATGGATCGGGAAGCTCGGTCTTCATGAACGCCCGAAGCTCTGTCCTAAACTCTTCGTCCTCGGCAGTGAACTTGAACTCCACTGTGAATCTCCTGCGAATGTCCGTTTCGGGACTTAGTGTCTGGTTGGGAAACTAGCTGCCGACTGCCACGCAGGTGACGGTGCGCACGACGCCGGTAACGGTGTGGATGTGCCCGGTGACCAAGTCGCCGACAACGGTCATGTCCTCACCGGATACCACCGCGATGATGTCGTAGGGACCCGTAACCACGTCCACCGTGGTGATTCCCGGTAGTCCGGTCAATGTGTTGGCCACATCGCGGGTCTTGCCGACTGCGGTTTCAATCAATAGATAGGCTTTTGTTGCCATGGTTCCCTCACTTCGGCCCTGGTCATTACCGGGCTAGCCGGGCGTTGGTGGTCATTTTACGGCCCGGCTTCTCACGGTGTCAATTTGGCCGAACGTGCCCTGCGACTGAATCGGCCCGGCTATAATAGTCGGATATGCCTGAAAGAATGGAACTACTGAAGGCCGGCGCATACCAATTGGGCATCCCCGTGTCCGATGAACAACTGGACCAGTTCGAGGTCTATTTCCACGAGTTGGCCGACTGGAATAAACGGGCCAACCTGACCGCCATCATCGAGTACGACGATGTGCAGGTCAAGCATTTCTTGGACTCGTTAACGGTGTGTCTCACAGAAGGCGAGGCCCTGGCCAACTCTGAGAACGTGCCATTACGAATGATCGACGTAGGCGCAGGGGCCGGATTGCCTGGCTTGGCGCTAAAACTGGTCTTCCCCGAGATAAAACTTGCCCTGGTGGAATCTGTTGCCAAGAAGACAGCCTTCCTGCATCACATCGTGGACAAGCTTAGCCTGGAAAGCGTTTCTATCTATACCGGGCGCGCCGAGGACCTGGCCCATGAGAATGACCTAAGGGATGCCTTTGACCTGGTGGTGGTGCGGGCATTGGCCAAGCTCCCGTTGCTGTTGGAATTCAGCTTGCCCTTCTGTAAGCCCGGTGGGCGGCTGGTCGCCCTGAAGCACGGTGGCGACTGGTCGGAACAGTACTCGGCGGAGAACGCCCTGAAAGAGTTGGGCGGGCACATAGAAAGGGTGTCCACGGTGATAGTCGACGGACTCACCGACGACCGGGTTGTTATATCCGTGGAGAAAACGATGCTAACCCCAGCCCGTTACCCTAGAGGCGTTGGAATCCCGGGCAAGCGGCCGCTTTAGCCGCCATGGAGCAAGGATGAATTCGTATTTTCCGCATCTTAATTACCCCCGACTCAGTTTGCGGAACAGTCCGCCTGCTTCACATTAGCAGTATGGCAAACAGCAATCGTGTGCGCACCAATCTAATTTCTAGCTTATTGCCGCTATTTATGAGCATCTCGTTGATTAGGGTCAAGACATTTGCCCGTTTTTATGTAAATCCAGACCGGCATTGCGGGGTCTCCTCCGCGCCTATATGATTTACGGAACTCGCCAGCCTGGCGCGTTAAACGCAGCTCTGCTTTCGGAGGCAACTTATGTCCGTGATGGTCACTGGCGGCACCGGATTCATCGGCAATAGAATCATTCGCAAATTATTGGACCGGGGAGAAGAGGTGGTCTGCTTCGACCTAGCACCGCCCCGGGCCACCCTGGAGCCCTACCTGGACCGCATCAAGATGTACCGGGGCGATGTGACCCAACTGCCCCATCTGCTAGAAGCCATCAACACCAACGGGGTCCGCAAGATCATCCACATGGCCGCTCTGCTTCCCCCAGACACCGAGGAACGGCACCACTACGCCATGCAGGTCAACATCGGCGGTACCAATAACGTTTTCGAGGCTGCCCGCTGGACCGGCATCGAAAGGGTGGTCTACGCCAGCTCCATCGCCGTCTACGGCGTCCAGACAACCTTCGGCGAACGGCCGATAAACGAAGACGACCTCAACGACCCGATCAACGTCTACGGCATGACAAAGTCGGTAAACGACTTCTCAGCCAAACGTTATATCGACCGGCACGGCCTGGACCTGAGAGGGGTGCGCATCTGCACGGTGTTCGGCCACGGCAGGGTCACCGGCATGACTGGCATGATCGGCGGGCTTATGATGTCTCTGCCGGCCATCGGCAAGCCGGTGAGCATGCCCTTCCACCAGGACGAGCAATCGCCCATGATCCACGCCGAGGACGCAGCCGAGATATTCGTTAGAACCGCCCTAGCCGAGAACCTGAACCATCCGATCTACATCAGCGGCGGCAGCATGTGCACGATCAAAGACATGGCTGACATCGTCCGAGACATCATCCCCGCCGCCGAGATCTCCACCGGCGACCAGTTGGTGCCCCACGTCTACAACGTCGACAACAGCCGGATGCTGGCCGACATCGGCTACGAGATCGCGCCACTGCGGCAACGGATACTTGACCACATCAACGACGCCCGCACCGAGGCCGGGATGGACCCCATCGCCGGTTAAGTCGGGTTCGAGCCGGATTGGGTTATACTTAGGCCAGCCTCGAACGCCAATAAACGTCTGCTTTAGAGAGATTCAATGAGTATCGCCATCGGTTACATGCCAGGAGCCTACGGAGAGGGTGGAGAGAACCACGACGATCTTCGAAAGTTGGTAGAAGTTGGCGACAAACACGGCTACGACTCCCTCTGGCTTAGCGACCGGATCGTTGGCGAGAAGTTCAGTCTTGAGCCCATGATGGCCTGTTCCATGGTCCTAGCGTATTCCGACCGGCTAAAGGTTGGGACCAGCGTGCTGGCAATGCCCCTGCGTAATCCCGTGGTGCTGGCCAAGCAGGTCGCCACCCTGGACTACCTGTCCCAAGGACGGTTCTTCCCCGCGGTAGGACTGGGCCAAGAGGAGCCGGAGGAATACGAGGCTTGCGGCGTGACCAAAGAACGGCGCGGCCCCCGAACAGATGAGGCGATTCAATTGATGCGCCGCCTGTGGGAAGAGGAAGATGTAACGCACGAGGGCGAGTTCTTCACCTGCCACAATGTGACCGTCACCCCAAAGCCGTACTTGCAGCCTTCCACGCCGGTCTGGATCGGAGGCCGGTCACCCGCCGCCGCCAGGCGGGTTGGGCGGGTCGGCGACGGTTGGCTGGTCTCCAGCGCAACGCCCGAGGAAGTGAATGAGGGTTGCAGCATCCTCTTTGAGACCGCCAACGAATACCACCGTGAGATCGAAGACGACCATGTCGGTGTCCTGATGGGTTATTACATCTCAGACGATGTGGCGGAGGCTACCGAGAAGGCCAGCCGGTTCGTGACGCGTCCCCGGCCCGACGCACATTTCACCGAATTCACCGCGGTGGGTCCAGTGGAGAAGGTGGCGGAATACGTACAGAGATATATCGATGCAGGCGGTTCCAAATTCGTGATGCGCCCTCTCTGTCCCGCCGATGAGACCATGGAGCAGCTTGATATTCTGGGCGAAGAACTGCTGCCCATGTTCCCAATCAAGCGTTAGTTATGAAATCATGACACAAGCCCGTAAGCCTGTCGCGGCAAATCCCAGAAACTTTGATTCATAAGAGAAGCGCCCCGTTTAAACGGGGCGCTTCTCTTATCTCTGGCATCCCGATGGTTATAATCAGGCCCAGGCTACGAAGTTCTCCAGACTGTATATCGCCGCCATGTTCTTTGGGCCCATCGGAGCCGTTGGCGGCGCATACGCCGGCGGGTTTATCGCCGCCGCCCGCTGCGACGGGGGATTGGAGTGTCTGGGGGCCGCATTCTTAGGCGTGGGGCTGGGTGCGATCGTGGCGGAATCGATAGCCATGGCGTTGGCGGCCCATTTGGTCAACCACCGCCGGGGTAATCTGCCTCTGACATTCTTGCCCACGCTACTGCTGGCCGTGCCCATACCCTTTGCGTTGCTGGCGGGATTCACTGCGCCGTTGGCCATACCATTATTCTTCCTTCAGGCGTGGGTCTGCGTGAAGGTACAACTAGGTAGAAGAAGGGTGGGCCGCCGGACAAGTTCGGGCTCCCGGTAGGGCGTTAGCGCCGGGCAGCGGGGCGGCTTCCTGGCTTGCCGGGCCTACCTGGGCGTGCCGGACGGGGATGGAACGACGGAGCGCTCTGTTTCGGGCGTCTGGTCCGTCCGTTAGATGCATCTGGGCTGGTGCTTCGTCCCAATACTTGGCCTGACCGGCGACGGTCTTCAGCCTCGGTCGCTTGGGGTCGGCCTAGTATCTGACCTGAGCTTCTTCCATTGGGCGATTCTGATCGGGGCGCCCGTCCTAACGGCTGGGGCGAGCGACGTCTACTGGCATAACCGGGTCGTGCGTTCAAGCCCACCGGCTGCTCGGTACGGCGGCCGTTGTCCGAGCCGCCTTGCGGGGTTGCGCCAGCGGGCTGGTCCGACCGGTTCCCATTGTTTGAATCTGTCCGGGGTCTTGCGTCGGGAGAGCGATCTGGCCGAGCCCCGTTATTCCAAGACCCATTATTTCTTCGCCGGTTGTTTTGCCCGTTGTTCTGATTGGTCCTTGGTCCTGGATCCCGGGTGCTCCGTCCAGCTCGTCCGCCGTTGCTCTGGCCGCCGGCGCGGCGCAGTCCCATCCGTTCTTCCCGGAACTGTTCCTCCGGGGTGAAGTTGCCGTAGTCGAACCCTTCCAAGCGCTTTCGTTCGATCTTTACGCCCAGTTCCCGTTCAACCTCGCGGACCATGTTGGCGTCGTCGGCCCCGGCGAGGGTGAATGCTTCTCCGGTCTGCTCGGCCCTGCCGGTGCGCCCGATGCGGTGGAGATAGGTGTCGGCAGTGTTCGGAAAGTCGAAGTTGATAACGTGGGACACTTCTGGGACATCGATACCGTGAGCGGCGATGTCAGTGGCCACCATGATGTCGAATTTACCGGCCCGGAACCCGTCCATCGCCTGCTGACGGGCGTTCTGGGACATGTTCCCCTGTAGCGCGGCTACCCTGAACGAATGTTTCGCTAATTCCAAGGCCAGCGTGCGGGCACGGTGTTTGGTGCGGGTGAAGACCAGCGCCCGGCCGGTGGGAGTCTGCTGCAACAGGGCCACTAGCAGGTCTCGTTTCTTCTTGTCCGGAACTGGGTATAGCGAGTGGGACACGGTCTTGGCCGGTGCGATGGTCCCGATCTGGACCGTTTCCGGGTCCTTCAGAATCTTTACCGCCAGCGTCCTGATCTCATTGGGCATGGTGGCGGAGAAGAAAAGTGTCTGCCGTTTGGAGGGTACGTGGTCCAGGATGCGGCGCACGTCGGGCAAGAAGCCCATGTCACACATCGTGTCTGCTTCGTCCAGGACTAGGATTTCGACGCCGGTGAGGTTGATGTCCTTCTGGCTCACATGGTCGAGTAACCGTCCGGGGCAGGCGACCACGATCTGGGCCCCCCTGCGTAGTCCGGCCAGTTGCGGGCCTTTAGAGACGCCACCGTAGATGGCGATGCTTCTGATACCGAGGTGCTGTCCCAATTCCCGGAAAGATTGGAGAATCTGCTCGGCCAGTTCCCGGGTGGGCGCAATGACCAGGCAGCGAACGCCCTTTTTCGGCGGCGTGGTGGCCAGGTGGTGGAGGATGGGTAGAGCGAATGCGGCGGTCTTGCCGGTGCCGGTCTGGGCTAAGCCTAGGACATCGCGTCCTTTTAGGGCAAAGGGGATTGCTTGTTGCTGAATCGGGGTGGGTTTGGTGAACCCAACGGAACTGACGCCGGCCAGCACTTTAGGATGAAGGGAAAAATCTTCGAAACTCACTGAGAGGTTTACTCCTTGACTGCTTTACCGAGCCAAGTCACACTCTCAGGCCCAAGATTACGGTCAAACTAAATATTGCGGCATAACCGTACGTTCCAGACGTACGTGTTACGAACTTAGTCGTTGCCTGATTCAGTATAACAGTTAATCCGCTTTCAGGGCAGCCCCACCCCACTCATCATTGCCGGTTTGCGGGCCATTTTCGGAAATTAACCCTGCGCAATTCACCCTTGAGGCCGTTTGAGTGTTAATATCATTTCCGGCAACAACACTCCCCGGAGGCAAGGCATTGGCTTACTACATGTATGTGTCCGTCCAAGAAGAA
>VFHG01000121.1 GCA_009392075.1 SAR202 cluster bacterium | reverse complement strand
CGGCTGCCCAAGAAAGAGCTGGTTATAGCGATGACCGTGTCCGGAAACGCCAAGGCCTATACCTTCAGCGCCGTCTTCCAGGAGACGGTCATCGATGACCACTTCACGGGCGAGGAAGTTGTCATCACATTTGATCTCACGTCCGAGAGCGGCGCGGCTTTTGTGTGGTGGCCGAAGGGCAGAATTCTGAGCTTTGAGCTGGCGGCCGGCCGGGCGGGCGTGGTGTTGATGCGGGACCGGGAGACAAGAAGTCTATGGCAGGTGTTGACCGGCCAAGCCGTTGAGGGCGAGTTGTTTGGGGAACGGCTCGAACGGCTGCCGTCCCACTACTCATTCTGGTTTGCCTGGAGCGATTTCAATCTCCAGACGGAGCTATACGACGCCGCCACTGGCTAGGGTCTCGCCAGGAACTCGGCTGCGGTATTGACCCGGCGGCCCCACCATTCGGGACCTTCCATCACGTACTGCCACTCAGGATTTTGCACCGTGTCCCTAAGTCCCGCCATAACCGCGCGGAAGACTGGGGCGTCGGCCTCGGCGAACTCGAAGTACCCGACGAAATCGTAGCCCCCTTCCAGGCCGTAGCCGTCGGGGGAGTGGACCAGCCGGCGGTTGATGCCGGGGACGCCCATGGCTGAGGCCAGGGCGTGGCCCTTGACCACCATCTCCTCGTTCTCGTCGTAACGGGGCAGGAAGAAACTCTCCCGGTGGAGGAAGTCCATCTGCCACCAGGCGTCGGTCTTGTTCATGGGAGTCACTGCCGCCAGCGGAAATCTCTCGCCGGATCCGGGCGGCATGGCGTGGGTGTAGGCGAATTCGGACATGGCATAGCTGGTGTAACTGCGTGGCCGCATCACCCCGGCTAAGGTTTCGATTGAGCCGCCCGCGGCCTTCACTAGCTCGCGCAGTCCGTTCTCGTATCCTTTGATCGGTTCTAGGGTGGCGCACTCCAGCCGTATCAGACCATGGGACTCGGAAACAGCCGTATGGACGATCTGTTGCTCGGTGGTAGACCCGGACTCAGCCCGCAGCAACTGGAACCGCCCCCGCGCGAAGGCCTCATCCGACGGCGGACCGTCAACCCCCTGCACGTTCTCCATCCCTTGCCCCAGCAGATCAATGGCCTCAGCCAACTCCCCGTCGCCGAAAGTGACGAACAGAAAAAGCTGATGCCCGGTGACGGTGGTTGTCATGTTTAGGTCGGCAGGTTGCATGGTTACTCCATCCAAGATAGTAGCACGGAGAAATTCGGTTTTCTAACCAAGCATTGTCGCCAACCCCCACCAACCTTGAGCAACCCCCTTATATATGGGTACAATTGGTGGGCTTGACCGACGTGGGGACTGGGTTTGGTCGTGAGACCCCTTTAATCGGCGGCTCAGCGATTTTTTGAGGTTTGGCATGCCTAGCAGCGATAAAAAACAGTGGAAACGGGATACTTTAGACCCCGTGGTCAAGAAATTCCCGGAACGGCGCGAAAAGTTCCAGACCGATAGCGGTCTGGACATCGACCCGCTCTATAGCCCCGAAGACCTACAAGCCCAGGGTCTGGACTACGACAACGACCTAGGCTATCCGGGGGAGTACCCCTACACCCGGGGCGTCCAGCCCAACACCTACCGGGGCCGGGTCTGGACTATGCGCCAATATTCGGGCTACGGCAGCGCCACGGAAACCAACGAAAGGTTTCGCTATCTCTTGGAACAGGGCCAAACCGGCCTGTCCGTCGCCTTCGACCTGCCGACCCAGATCGGGTACGACTCGGACCACCTGTTGGCCAAGGGCGAGGTCGGAAAAGTCGGAGTGCCCATCTGCAGCTTGCAGGACATGGAGACCCTGTTCGACCGCATACCCCTGGACAAGGTCAGCACCTCCATGACCATCAACGCCACCGCTTCTTTGCTGCTGTGCTTCTATATAGTGGCGGCCCGGAAGCAGGGCGTTTCCCAGGAACAGATTAGCGGCACCGTGCAGAACGACATTCTTAAGGAATACATCGCCCGGGGCACCTATGCCTACCCGCCCCGGCCATCCATGCGGCTGGTGGTGGACGTGTTCAAGTACTGCCACGAGAACGTGCCCAAATGGAACACCATCAGTATCTCCGGCTACCACATGCGTGAGGCCGGGGCTACGGCGGTGCAGGAGCTGGCTTTCACCTTCGCCAACGCCATCGCCTATGTCCAGGCAGCCCTCGATGCCGGACTCAAGATCGACGACTTCGGCCCTCGGCTGTCCTTCTTCTTCGTAGCCCAGAACAATCTGTTCGAAGAGGTGGCCAAGTTCCGGGCGGCCCGACGGATGTGGGCCCGGATAATGAAAGAACGCTTCGGCGCCAAGGACCCGCGCTCCATGATGCTGCGGTTCCACACCCAGACCGCCGGCGTGAGTCTCACGGCCCAACAGCCGGACAATAACCTGATTCGCTGCACGATTCAGGCGCTGTCGGCAATTCTCGGCGGGTCCCAGTCGTTGCACGTAAATTCACGCGACGAAGCGCTAGCCCTGCCCTCCGAAGACTCGGTGCAACTGTCGCTGCGGACCCAGCAGATACTTGCCTTTGAGAGCGGAGTCTCGGATGTGGTCGACCCACTGGGCGGTTCTTATTACATAGAGAGTTTGACCACTGAGCTGGAAGCCAAGGCCTTGGAATACATACAGCGCATCGACGACCTAGGCGGTTCTGTGGAAGCTATCGAGCAGGGCTTCCAGGTCCGGGAGATCGGTGACGCTGCCTACCAGCACGGGCAGGAAGTGGAGTCGGGCGACCGGACGATTGTCGGCGTGAACCGTTTCACCACCGAGGAACCTCCCGTAGAGGGGCTGATGCGGGTGAATGAAGAGGCCGCTCGAACGCAGATCGAGCGCTTGGGAAAGCTCCGGAAGGAACGCGACGACAGCAAGGTGAAGGCCGCGTTGGAGCTTTTGGAACAGGTGGCGCAGACTGAGGAGAACACGGTTCCGGCGATTCTGGGGTGCGTGGAGAGTTACTGTACTCTAGGGGAGATCTGCCAGGTGTTCCGAAACGTCTTCGGAGAACAAGACGGAGCCTTAGCCTTCTAACCTGCAGAGCTGGGGTCTTTACCTGCCGGCGAGCACAATAAATTGTTGTGCAACTAGATATAACTGGGTAAAAATGGAGAAATGCTATGCCTGATTTGATACTGACTGAAGAAGAGCAGATGCTCCAGACCACGGTCAGAGACTTTGTCGACCGGGAGATCGCTCCCAGGGCCAAAGAGGCTGATGAGAAGGGTGAGTTCCAATGGGAGAACTGGCGTGGCCTGGCCGACCTAGGGCTAACAGGTCTGGGAATCGACACCAAGTATGGTGGCAGCGGCCCGGCCGGCTACCGGCAGGTTTCCATCGCCGCCGAGGAAGTGGCCCGGGGCGACGCGTCAACCAGTGTGAGCTGGCTGGCCCATCTGGCACTGGGGACTGCTTGCGTCGACCGGTTCGGCACCGACGAGCAGAAAGAGCGGCTGTTAACTCCCTTGGCATCTGGGGAGGCGGTCGCCGCATTCGCGTTAACTGAACCCAGCGGGGGTTCCGACGCAGCGGCCCTCCAGGCCACGGCCACCGAGAAGGACGGCACCTTCTTCCTGAACGGAAGCAAGATGTTTATCACCAACGCCTCTGTGGCATCGACGATCGTGGTTTTCGCCACCGAAGACCGTTCCAAAGGTTATAAGGGAATCAGCGCTTTCCTGGTGCAGAAAGACTCCCCCGGACTAACCATCAACCCGATGCACGGAAAGTTGGGGATGCGCAGTTCCACTACCGATGAAATCGTCTTCCAGGACACGCCGGTCAGCTCAAACAATCTGTTGGGCGAGAGGGGACGCGGGTTCAACCACGCCATGGAGATACTGACCCAGAGCCGCATCATAATCGCCGCCCAGAGTGTGGGCATAGGCCAATCGGCCTTGGAAGCAGCGGTACGTTTCGCACAGTTGCGGGAGACTTTCGGTAATCCTATATCCCAGCACCAAGGCATCCAGTTCATGCTGGCCGACATGGCCGTTGGAGTCCACTCATCGCGGGTGGCGACCATGAATGCCGCCAGCCTGATGGACGCGGACCAGCCTTTCATTCAAGAAGCATCGATCGCTAAACTGATGGCGTCCGAGATGTGCATAGAGGTGGCCAACAAGGCGATACAGATACACGGTGGGGCCGGTTACTTCCAAGAGGCCGGCGTCGAGCGAATCTTCCGGGACGCCCGCGTTACTACCATCTACGAAGGGACCTCTGAGGTACAGCGTTTGCTGATTGCCCGCCAGTTGATGGCCCAGTATCCGGTTTAAGGAGACAGACTTAACGTGACCGAGGTCTGCACAGTTAATTACATCGACCACGTGGGTGTGGCCGTAAAGAATATCGACACGGCGTTGGCTTTCTTTAAGAAGGTGTTTGATGTCCCAGATGCCGATATTGAACTCATGGAAGACCAGGGCGTCCGCGCCTGTTTGATCGAAGTGGGCCAGACCCGGTTGGAGTTGCTGGAACCCACTGGTCCTGAGTCAGGGGTTGGCCGGTTCATCGAGCGCCGCGGCGAGGGTCTGCACCATCTGGCCTTCAATGTCACTGGCATATCAGGGAAGCTGCAGACGCTGCAGACCTTGGGCGTTGACCTCATTGACCAGACCCCTAGAGAGGGTCTGTCTGGGAGGATAGCCTTTGTGCACCCCAGGTCGGTCTTCGGAATCTTGACCGAGCTGGTGGAGAGCGACCCTAAATAATGATTGAGATTAAGAAACGCGCCAGGAATAATGGATAATGCAGGAAAACGATTTGTCAGGTAGGCCGATAAGGGTGCTGGTGGGGAAACCCGGACTCGACGGCCACGACCGTGGCGCCAAAGTCATCGCCCGGGCCCTCCGGGACTCTGGCATGGAAGTGATCTACACCGGCATCAGGCAGAGCCCCCAGATGATCGCCCAAGCCGCGTCCCAGGAAGACGTGGATGTCATCGGCATGAGCATATTGTCTGGTGCTCACCTGGAGATACTGCCGGAGATTATGAGCCTGTTGAAGGACCAAGGCATGGACGACGTGATCGTGGTGGTTGGAGGAATCATCCCCGAGGTTGATCGTCAGCCGCTGAAAGACCTGGGAATAGCTGAGGTCTTCGGTCCAGGCACGACCACCGGTTCGATCGTAGAGTTCATCCAAGAGAAGATCAAAGAGCGGGCCGAGGCTTAGGCAGGGTCAGCGCCGGCGCTAACGGCGGTTTAATGGCTTGCCCAGGGGCGTCTTGGTTATTGACAAAAGCGTTCTGACACGCCTGAGAGGCCGTTTTCACTTGACAGCCGGTTAATGGCAGTAACTATAATTACCGTTGGCTAATAACAGGGTTTGGATAGGCTCGATGCATTACAACATGGCTCAGTTGTTGAAGGAGCCTACCGGTTCGACGAGAGACTACGAAGTAGACGACTCGTTTGAAGGCCCGGAAGGCGGCATGGATCGGGCCCAGGGATGGGTCCGGGTGATTCGGACCCATCAAGGCTTATTGGTGCGCACTGAGCTGGAAACCCAGGTCAATTTGACCTGCGGCAGGTGCGTTAGCCAGTTCGATTCATACTACACATTAAAAATGGAAGAAGAGTCTTTCCCGTCAGTTGACCCGTCGACGGGCAGGACGACCGACCGTCCAGAAGAGGCGGAGGGCGTGATTCTTCTTGATGCCCAGCATGACCTGGACATGACCGAGGTGATACGCCAATACGTCTTGACGGAGGTACCGATAAAACCCTTGTGCTGTGAGGAGTGTCTGGGATTATGCCCAGAATGTGGGAACAACCTAAACAAGGAAAAATGTAAATGTAATACAGCTTCAGCCGACCCCCGGCGGGGCGCATTGGCGGAGCTGTTGACTGAGAGGCGGGAATAACCGGTCTTCTCGATTTCATATATTACTTAGGAACCCCAACGGTTCCGTACTTCGGGCTAAATTCTAAAACCGTAGCAATTCTCCCTTCTCAGCTTCCCACTTTTGGAAAAGTGTACGCAGTTGCGTTTGCCTGGTAGAATTACCAGCGTTTAATGGCGTATTGTGTGCTGACCAAGGAAAAAGGACGTGACCAATCATGGGTGCGGTACCCAGAAAAAAACTGACCAGAGCTAGGAAGGGGCGCCGGATAGCCTCATATAGGCTTAGTCCGATGCATCCGTCTTTGTGCCCACGTTGCCAGACCGCCAAGAGGCCACATGTTGTCTGCCCTCAGTGTGGTTTCTACCGGGGACGCCAGGTCATAGAGGAGACGGTCTAGCTAGTCCCAGAGGCAGACACCTTCCTAGGAGGGGTAATGCCAGAGGATAGTGACCGTGTATCACAGGCTCAAAATGCCTAGTTATGTACGCTAAGCGCAGAAAAAGGGTAATAGTGGACTTGTTTTCGGGTTGTACTTTTTTAGGGCGAACCCTAAAATCCGTAAGGTGTCAGAAACCGGCATGAGCCGGTGGAGGTAGCTACGAGTACCGAAGAGGCAAACAAGCGAGCCTACGTTTTCCCAGGACAGGGGTCACAAAGTGTAGGTATGGGGACAGAACTATTCGAGTCCTCCCGTGCCGCACGCGAAACTTTTGAAGAAGCTGACGACAGTTTGGGATTCCCATTGTCGCGTTTGATATTTGAAGGGCCTGCTCAGGACCTTCAGAACACCGCAAATTCCCAACCGGCGATCATGACGATGAGTGTTGCCGCTTGGCGGACCTGGCAGGAGATGCAGGGTCCGGAGGCAATGAACGCCAAGGCAGTCGCCGGTCATAGTTTGGGTGAGTACACTTCTCTTGTGGCGGCTGATGTCATCGATTTTTCCGATGCAGTCAAGCTGGTCCGAAGGCGCGGTGAACTGATGAACCAAGCTGCAGTCAACCGCCCTGGGGCGATGGCGGCCATCCTGGGACTGAATGAACTGGCCTTCGCCCAGATCTGCGACGAGACCGGTGTGGAACTGGCGAACATAAACACCGATGACCAAATCGTGATCAGTGGCGACAAAATCGCCGTGGCCCGGGCCATGGACCTGGCTTCAGCCCGCGGCGCTAAGAAGACGATATCTCTGCCCGTCAGCGGGGCATTCCACTCCTCGCTGATGTTTGAAGCAGCATCAGGTCTGGCCGATGCGGTCCAGGCCCTGAATTTCAAAGAACCTAAGATGCCAATAGTTGGCAATTGCGACTCCAGACTGTTGTCCACGTCGGATGAAATCCGCTCTGAGTTGGTCAATGGTCTTTGCCAGTGCGTCCAGTGGAAAGATTCCGTCCGTCATCTCGTCGATTCTGGGGTAACCCAGTTCGTTGAGTTTGGCTCCGGCGGAGTGCTGGCAGGCCTAATAAAAAGAATCGACCGAGGGGTTAAAGTTTCAACCGTGTCAGATACCGCTTCGATGCGGAAACTGGCCGATGATGAACCCTAGGCTGCTCGGTTTTAATTGGTGACCCATGATTAGGGTTAAATACATAGACCAAAGACGACAATCGAGAACGGCGGCGCTGCAATCCTTGTTTGCTGCCGATGTGCGGGGTATCTGGAATGACCCGCCGTTGGAATGGTTGGACGAGGAAGAAGAGCTGCCGCAAAGCACCATGGGCTTTGCCCAGGAGCTCCTAGGCGGCGTATCAAAGAGCCGCTTGGGACTGGACAACGTAATCACCCGCTACGCTCCAGCGTGGCCCGTGAGTCAATTGTCGGTGATAGACCGCAATATCCTACGCATAGCCCTATTTGAACTGATATACACCCCTGGGACTCCCAGAAAGACGGCCATCAACGAGGCCGTGGAGTTGGCAAAAATCTTTGGCAGCGAAAGTTCGGCACGGTTCATCAACGGGGTCTTAGGATCCGCGATGTCTGGACTGGAGTCGGGAGAGATTGCCGCGATTGAGCCCGTGCCGGAAGGAAGATGATTGATTGACCACTGTATATGACAGAGTAAAAACCATCGTGGTCGACAAGTTGGGAGTTGAAGATGACGAAGTCACTGAGACTGCGTCCTTTATCGAGAACCTGAATGCCGACTCCCTAGACCTGGTGGAATTGATAATGGCGTTTGAAGAGGAGTTCTCCACTGGCGATGCTCAGTTGGAGATATCTGACGAGGACGCTGCCAATATCGCGACAGTGAGCGATGCTGTGACCTATCTCAAGGAGCACGGCGTCTTGGACTAAACGCGGGTTGGACGGTACCTGGCTATGGGAAGCGGGGCGGCGGTGCCGTGAGCCAATGTTTTAAGAACACGACTTCGGGCCTCTTTTCTGGTCTTGTTTTCCCACCGCTGGATTTTTGCTATGTTGTGACACCTTGTCTTCAAGACTCGGGTTTATCGAGACGGGCAAGGGAAAAATGTCACATACCATACCTGCGAGAACAATTGATAGGCATAGATTCTGAGTAAAAAAGTACTTTATTTAGACGCACTTTCCCAATAGATCGACCCAATGGCGCCACCGGCAGCCCTGAATAAGGGCGGCCTACCCCAGTTGGCTAACCTAGTCGAACCGGGAGCTTGGAAACCATGACCATATCCAATGACAAGGCTTTCAACGAAGGGACGTTTAGCGAAGGGAACCCGGCGAAATCAAGCCCAGATGCATCGAGGGTTAGTTCGATGAACACCCTTGAGCAGATCGCCCACTTGGTGAGAAATTGCACCGATTGCCCTTTGTCCGGAGGACGCAATAACGCTGTCCCCGGTGAAGGGAACCCCCAAGCGGAAGTGATGTTCATCGGCGAAGCCCCAGGGTTTCACGAAGACCGGCAAGGACGTCCATTCGTTGGGCTCGCCGGAAAATTGCTAGACGGGTTGTTGGGGTCGATCGGGACCAACCGGGAAGATGTATTCATCGCCAACATGGTGAAATGCCGGCCCCCCGACAACCGCGACCCGGCCCCGGCGGAGATGGCCGCTTGCACCAAATACCTGGACCGGCAGATAGAGTTGGTAAACCCCAAACTTATCGTCACATTGGGCCGGGTCGCGTTCGGGCGTTTCTTCCCCGGTGAAGGCATAACCAAGGCTCGGGGACAACTAAAAGAGAAAGACGGGCGAAAGATCTTTCCAGTGCTCCACCCAGCCGCGGTGTTGCGCCGGGAAGAGCTAAGGCCCACAATGATGGAAGACTTCAAAGCGATTTCGGAGATATTGGAAGGCAAAATAGAGGATGCCGGCATGGAGCCAGGCGTTACTGCGCCTGCAGCACCGCAACCAGCCCAGTTCTCCTTTATGGACGCCCCAGGCCAGGCAGCCGTTTCCACGGCCCCGGCTGAGACATCCTCCGTCAACGCAGAAGATGCACCACAGCCCGAGCAATTAACCCTTTTCTAGGATCCGGCCGGGCACAATCCATATTTAGGAACAAGAACACGTTGACATCTCAGCTGCGCATCATTCCCCTGGGGGGCCTGGGGGAAATAGGCAAAAACATGATGGCCCTGGAATACGAAGACGACATCATAATCGTCGATTGCGGGGTCCAATTCCCAGAGGAAGGAATGTTTGGGGTCGATCTGATCATCCCAGACATCTCCTACTTGAAGGAACGAGTCGATAAGGTCCGCGCCATCCTCATCACTCACGGTCACGAAGACCACATCGGGGCGTTGCCTTTCATCCTGCCGCAACTTCAGTGCCCGGTCTATGCGCCGCGGCTGGCCCACGGACTGATAACCGCCAAGTTGAAAGAACGGCGGGCGGCCCGCGACTCGGTGGTGAACCCGATCGACCCGGGCATTGTCCATCAGATCGGGGAGGCGTTCGAAGTGTCCTGGTTTCGGGTGTGTCATAGCATCCCGGACGCCATGGGTATCGCCATCGGGACCCCGCTGGGTACTGTGATCCACACCGGCGATTTCAAGATTGACCACACACCCGTGGACGGGCGAATCTTTGACCTGCCGTCTCTGTCGCACTACGGGGACGACGGCGTTCTGCTGCTGTGCTCCGACTCCACCTACGCAGAGGTTCCCGGATACACCACTTCAGAGCGGGTAGTCGGAGAAGCGTTGGACCGGGCCATTGGTGAGGCCGAAGGCCGGGTTTTGGTTGCCACATTCGCGTCGTTGGTGTCCAGGGTCCAGCAGGTAGTGGACGCCGCCGACAAACACGGCCGAAAAGTAAGCATAGTAGGCCGTAGCATGGTGGACACAGTGAAAGTGGCCACTGATTTGGGTTATCTAAAGGTGCCGGAGGGGACGTTGGTTCCCCTGGCCGAAACCAGAAAACTTGCGCCGGAGAAAGTGGTGCTAATGACCACCGGTAGCCAGGGAGAGCCGACCTCAGCCCTGGTCCGGATAGCCAAGCAGGAACACCGCGACGTAAATATAATGGCCGGAGACACCGTGGTGATCTCAGCCACCCCCATCCCAGGCAACGAACTCCCAGTCAGTCATACGATCGACAATCTGCTTCGGCAAGGCGCCAAGGTGCTCTACGACCGCATCGCGACGGTCCATGTCCACGGGCATGCCAGCCAAGAGGAACTCAAGCTGGTGCTGCGCCTGGTGAGGCCGAAGTACTTCGTGCCTGTTCACGGTGAGTACCGCCACCTGACCGCCCATGCTCAACTGGCCTGGGACTTAGACGTGGCTAAAGACGGGATTTTCGTCATGGAAGACGGCGATGTGCTTGAACTGTCAGAAGACGGCGCCCGCATGGACGAGCGGGTCTCCGCCGGCCCCATCTTCGTAGACGGCCTTACCACCCGGGACATCCAGAGTCCGGTGTTAGGCGAGCGGAAGAGCCTGTCTAAGGACGGTGTGGTGGTGGTCATAGTGACCACGGATAAGAGTAGCGGCAAGCTCGTTGGTGAGCCAGCAGCAGTGGCCAGCGGGTTCCTAGACGAATCGGAAACGGGCACTCTTTTTGAAGAACTGAGCGCGGCAGTAGCACAGGAACTGGCCAGCAATTGGTCGGGCACCAAGGAAAACAGCGAAAATGGCGGCTTAAAGACAAAAGTCAAAGAAACTGCCCGTAGCTTCATAGCTGGCTCCGTTCGCCGTTCCCCTATGATAATTCCAGTGGTTTTGG
>VFHG01000120.1 GCA_009392075.1 SAR202 cluster bacterium | reverse complement strand
CGGCCTTCGCGTTGAAGTAGCCCGAGGAACGCACCAGGTCCGCCAGGTCGTTAACAGGGAGCCTGTGCACGGCTTCCAGTGACCAACAGCAGGCAGCACGCATCTTAGCCAAGGCCATCTCCACGTTGGTCCAGGCCGCCGATTGGGTCAAGATCGCCCCAACGATAACCTCAAACGGCCCGTCGCCAGGCCACCAGTGCTGTGGGCCGTAGGCAGCATAGAACCGGTCATAAATCTCCATGAGCCGGGCGTGCATGGCGGTGTCTTTAGCCATCGCCCACCGCTTCGGCATAGGACCTGATGGGCAGGGCTTGGTCCAGGCGGATCGAACGTTCCGTGACCTCGCAGTTGTAGGCGTAGGCTTCTACTCCGGCGGCTAACGCAGACCTGAGCGCATCAGCCAAGTCCGGGTCCGAAGAATCGCTGGTGGCGAATGCGCTGGCGTCGGGCCGTTGGACCACGAAGACCACCGCGGCCCGGTGACCGGCCTCAAGCACGGTTTCAAGGGTACGCAGGTGCTTTGCTCCGCGGATGGTCGGAGCGTCGGGAAAGAGGCCGACGCCGTTCGTAACCAAGGTGACCGATTTGGCCTCAATGTAGCATCGGCCTGACGGCCCTTCCAGCATCAGGTCCAGGCGGCTGTCGCCAAAGATTACCTCCCGCCGCATATCGGTGTAACCGGCAAACTGTTGTAGATGACCGTTGGCAACACCCTCGGCAAGTAACGGATTGGGCATCCGTGCGTCCGCGGAGGCCAACGCATTGCCCATGTCCACCAACACCAGGTCGAACTTGGTCTTCCGGTGATCGCCGGAGACGGGGCGGACCAAGACCCGCCAGCCAGGAACGAATAACTCTTTCATGCGGCCTGAGTTGGCCACGTGCACGCCAACCTCCCGGCCGTCGACTGCAACGCGGGCCAAGAAGCGGTTCACCCGCTCCAGAAAGATGCCCTCAACCAAGTCGTCGCCCAAGTCCAAAATCGTTCTCCTGCTTCAGCCCCGTAATGTTAACAACACGGTTTGAACTCTAGCAATATAAAATCAAGATCGGTGTGGTACGGGCACGGGGTTCGGCGGTAATGTCATTCTGAGGCGGCAGCCGAAGAATCTTCCAATCCGCAATTTGGCAGACCCTTCGCTTCGTTCGGGGTGACAGCCGTAGTTCCGTCACGTTCGGAGATTAGTGGCAGGCCCCGGGCTCCCGAGACCGTGTGCGGGTTCGTGTATACTTTTTTCACTTGGCGGCAGCAGGGACAAAGGAGAGCGATGAGCCGGTTTACCCAGCGACTGGAACAGGCATCGACCGTGACCAAAAGCTTGGTCTGCGTGGGCCTTGACCCCGACCCGGCCCGGATGCCTGTGGACAGTGTTTACGAGTTTAACCAAGCGATAGTCGACGCCACCGCGGGCATCGTTTGCGCCTATAAACCCAACCTAGCTTTCTATGAGGCTTTGGGCCTGCCCGGCCTGGAAGACCTGCATAAAACCATCGCGCACATACGCGATGCCGCGCCGGGAGCGATCATCATCGGCGACGCCAAACGTGGAGACATCGGCCCGTCAGCCCAGGCCTACGCCAAGGCCCTGTTCCAGGTGTGGGGGTTCGACGCCGTCACCATCAACGCCTGGGGCGGGGAAGATACCGTAACGCCATTCTTGGAAGATGAAACCAAGGGGGTCTTCGTCTGGTGCCGCGGATCCAATCCCGGCTCAGCCGATTTCCAAGACGTGCGAATCACGACCGACGACGGTCCCATGGCCCTCTACCGAAACATGGCCTTGGCCTGCCAGCAATGGGACACAAAGGGGAACCTGGGACTGGTGGTGGGCGCCACGGTGCCAGAACAGTTGAAGGAAATCCGGGCCGTTTGTCCCAATATGCCTTTTCTAATCCCAGGCGTAGGCGCTCAGGGGGGAGACTTGGAGGCTGCGGTGCGGCTCGGGGCCGATAGCCGAGGCCGGGCAGCGCTCATCAACTCTTCCCGCGGAATCATCTACGCTTCAAGCGGGCCGGACTTCGCCCAAGCGGCAGCTCGCGAAGCAGATAAACTCAGAACCAGCATAAATCAGGTGCTTGAGGCTGACGGCAAGGGATGGCCCTAGAATTAAAGATCGGTGACATTCTGCGGATGAAGAAACCCCACCCTTGCGGCGGGTTGCTGTGGACTGTCAGTAGGCTTGGCGCAGATATAGGAATGAACTGCCAGGAATGCGGCCGGTACGTGCTATTGGCAAGGTCTCAATTGGCCCGGCGCCTGAAGCAAGTTGTTCCGCCCGACGTCCAGTAGCCTTAGTGAGCTAGTCGTTTTTAGAACCGAATTCGGCCAGCCCAGCAGTTGTGGGGTTCTCTTCGTCCCACGACCACAGTTCGGCGTGAAAACCCCTGATCTGGTCGGACATCATCCCGATGAAGCTCCGCACTACCTGTCCGGCGAATTTGCCCTTCAGAGTACAGACGCCGATAACGGAACTGGGGAATAGGTGGTCGAGGCGGACAACGCCGAACCGGTGGTGGTCCTCGGCGTGGAGGGTGAAATCGCTGCCGACGCTGATTCCCATGCCGATCTCAACATAGCGCTTCATGGACTCAGTGTCGTCAAGGGCCAGCACCACATCGGGTGTGAGACCACGGCTCTTGAACGCCTGCTCCACCCGTTGGCGCAGTTGGCTTTCAGGGGCGGGCAGAATCAATGGGAAGGTAGCGATGTCCTCGAGTCCGACAGGTTCCCTGTACAATAGGTCGTGCCCTGGAGGCGTCATCAAGACAGTGTTGTATTTGAACAGTTCTTTGAATTCCAAGGTGGCGTCATCGGCCGGGGGAGAAGAACAGAAGGCCAGATCAATTTCGCCTGAGCGGACCAATTGAATCAACGGGTTATACGACCGGGCGAGCAGCCGGATACGGACGTCCGGGTAATCTTGACGGAATTTCTGAATACCAGAAGGAAGATGATGGGTAACCAGGTCAGGATAGGCGCCCACAACGAAGGAACCGCGCCTTTCGGAATAGTCCATCTGGGTCTTGAGGGCATCGACGGAGGTGACAACCGGAGTCACCAATTCTAGGAGAGTAACGCCCTCGGAAGTTAACTGAATCGGACGCTTTATCCGGTCAAAGAGGGTGATTCCAAACTCATCTTCCAGCTTACGAAGGTGGGTCGTTACCGTAGGCTGTCCCAGCTCTAAAGTTCGGGCTGCTTTGGAGACACTGCGAACCCTGGCAACATGATAAAAGCTGATGAGTTCCCTAAGTTCCATCAGACCCCCTTTGTTCACCACTAAACGTCAAATATAATATATCATATACTATCCCTTGACAAAATAAGTTGCCAATTTGAGAATGTGTCTGTCCAACGGTTTGTTTTGGAGTGATATCGCGTTCGATAATATAGGTGGCCGTTGGCTTGTTTTGGGGTATCATCGCGACTGATATTGGGCCCACAGCCCCGAAACTTTTCGCCGAGAGAATGGTATGCCCTTCGTAATAACCGAGCCTTGTAACGGGGTTAAAGACGCCTCATGCGTTGAGGTCTGCCCCGTTGACTGCATCTCAACCACCGACCAAGAAGAGATGTACTACATCGACCCAGCCACCTGCATCGATTGCTCCTACTGCGTCTCCGTTTGTCCGGTGAACGCCATCTTTGACGAATTCAATATCCCCTCAGAATGGCGTACTTACATCCAAAAGAACCGGGAATTTTTCAAGTAAACCCCTTTCTTCCCTTACACAAACCGCCTGTCCTTATTGCTTTCTGCCCTCGTGTAGCCACAACTCCCCTTCGGTCGTATACTAGCCCCCAAATCGGGCCAAGGGCGGGACCGCGCCCAGGCCGGCAGCGGAGGTATTCACCGATGGCACTTTTCCTGAAAGACGAAGATGTGGCCCAGTGCGTGACCATGGACGCCATGCTCGAGGCCATTGAGTCTATGCAGCGCCAATACGGCGACGGCC
>VFHG01000119.1 GCA_009392075.1 SAR202 cluster bacterium | reverse complement strand
TCAAGGGCCCGGTTTCCGCCATTGGACTCGATAGCGGCCGCCAGTCCTTCTAGAATTATGGCGACCCCAGCTTTGCAGTCGCCCCCAAGGATGGTGCTGCCGTCTGAGCGTAGTACTCCGCCGTCCACCATGGGTTTGATGCCCCGGCCCGGCTCCACGGTGTCTATATGAGCGGAGAGCATTATGGGGCGGCCCTCGCCCTCCAGTGTCGCGATTATGTTGTTGAACGAGTCGTGAGAGACCTTCAGTCCCAGGGACTCGAGCCGGGAGCTGACCTCCGCGTCCATGGCGTCTTCCTCGCCGCTGGGACTATCGATCTTGATCAGGTCAATCAGGGTTTTAACCAATCGTTCTTGGTCTGCCAATGTGTGCCTCCGGGGCGTACCTTTTCGAATAGCCTATGGCAACGCCGCCATGGCCTTTATCTCAACCAGATAATCTTCGCTCACCAAGCCTGCCACCACGAGCAGGGTGCTGGGCGGGAAGTCGCCGTCTGGATACATATGCGGATAGACATCGCCGCGGCTGTCGATGTTCCCCTGGATGGAGGAACGGCCAACCACGTAGGTAGTGAACTCGACAACATTGCTGAAATCCGCACCGGCGCCCACCAGCACGAGACCGATATTCTGAAGCGCTTGGCGTGTCTGTGCCGCCGCATCGCCTTTCCCACCAAGTTTCCGTCGAAGTCCACACCCACCTGGCCTGCAACGTAGACCAGTTTTCCGGGACTGACGCTCATGCCTAGCGAGTAGGCTTCCAATGGCTTGGGCGCCTCGCTGTTTGTAACTACCGTACGGTCGAGTGCTGCCATAGTGTTCCTCCGAAGGAGATCAACCGGCTGAGGGTAATTACGGCGCAATTATAGGGCAACCGAACCCGCCGGGCGAATCGCTCGCGAATCTGCGAAATGGCCCGTGCTATACTCGCCGCCATGGCGGCAGAATCGATGAGACCCCAGGTGGGCGTAGGCGTGATATTCGTGCGTGACGGCAAGGTATTCTTGGCCAAGCGTCACGGCGCCCACGGCGAAGACACCTGGGCTTCCGCAGGCGGACATTTGGAAAATGGCGAGACCCTGGAGGAATGCGCCCGGCGGGAGGCCATGGAGGAACTGGGCGTGACCGTGGGGGGACTCGAATTTCTCTGTGTGAGCAACATTATCGCCTACGGCAAGCACTACGTGGACATCGAGTTTCTGGGAGACATCACGGGGCAAGAACCAAGGCTGATGGAGCCGGAAGCGTTCATCGACAGCGGATGGTTCCCCTTGGACCGTCTTCCGGAGCCGCTGTTCCGCGCCATGAGATACGCACTGGAAAGCTACGGTACTGGTCAGTATTACTATGCGGGGGACTGACCCAGCATCGCATTTTGGAAAGCACAACGATAATTTCAAGGGAGTAGCAGAGATGGCAGCGAAGAAAGGAAACGGTCTGCTGATGGTCTACAGCGACGTGGCGGCCGAGCATGAAGAGGAGTACAACCGGTGGTACGACGAAGAACACATACCTGAGCGGTTGTCGATTCCGGGGGTGCTCAACGCAGCCAGGTACGAAGCGGTGCAGGGTGGACCCCGGTATCTAGCCGTCTATGAGTTGGAGTCGGCTGACACCTGGCACACAGACGCCTGGCAGAAGTGGCTCAAGAACCCTACTGAATGGTCCAAATGCATGTCGCCCAGTGTGATCGGCACGGAATACATCAGAAATCTTTACACGCGTATTTATCCGGATAGCGTGTCTGAGGAAACAGCCCAGTCAGGTATGGCTCCGGTCTTGCTGGTGGGGCGTATGTCGGTCCCCGAGGAGATCGACGCCAAGTTCAACAAGGCCTACAACACCGAGCGGTTGCCCGAAGCCACCAAGATTCCGGGCTATATCCGGGCCCGGCGGTTTGAAGCTGTGATGGGCGCTCCCAAGTACACAACGGTACACGAGATGGAGTCTATGGACGTGGTAAATGGGGAAGGATGGAAGGCCTGGAGCCCCATGGTTACGCCGGTCTGGAACACCGAAGTCAGGCCGTTTATGGTTCATGAAGAGGGTTCGCCAGGGATTTTCCGCCGAATATCCCCGAAATAAACACAATTTAGAATCAATTTAGGTCGGTTTTAATAAGCGCAGGTCAATGAATTTCGACCTGCGCTCATTTCAATGCACTGACAGACGGGAATTGACCTGATTCCGACGATACTGAAGACTATAGTTGGGTATTTAATCTATACACCGTGGGGTTAATTGATTTTCAGTTATAGTTGAGTTAACCCTCCAGGCACGATATTTCCGCCATCGGCCGAACCATCTCTCGACATGACATAAAACCGGGGTCCAGAAGGCCTATTTTAAAGGCTATTTAGGCTCAAATCTGGTATAATATGTCTAGTCGAATCAGCTTCGGACCCCGTTGATTCAAACCCCTATTTTCGCTCGTGAATTTTCTTAGTCAAACCCAACCGAGACCTATGGTGATTTAACAACATGACGCAAACCCAAACAGGCGAATACACAGCCAAAGATATTCAGGTCCTAGAGGGCCTGGAGGCGGTGCGCGTCCGTCCTGGAATGTACATCGGAAGCACCGACCAACGCGGTCTGCACCACCTGATCTATGAGATCCTGGATAACGCGGTCGACGAGGCTATGGCCGGTTACTGCGAACGCGTTGACATCTCTATCTCCGAGGACGGCTGGATAACGGTGGTCGACAACGGGCGCGGCATTCCGATTGACAAACACGCAAAGACCGGCAAGAGCGCTCTGGAAACTGTGATGACCACCCTGCACGCCGGCGGGAAGTTCGGCGGCGGCGCTTATAAGGTCACCGGCGGCCTGCACGGTGTCGGCGGGTCGGTAGTGAACGCGTTGTCTGCGGACCTGCGCGCTGAAGTCCGTCGTCAGGGTTGGATGTACAGCCAGGAATACGTGCGGGGAAAACCCACCGGTAACCTGGCGAAGGGCGAGAAAACAACTGAGCACGGGACTACTATCTCGTTCAAACCCGACCCGGAGATTTTCCCGGTCATCGAATATGATTTCGATTTACTGATCTCCCATTTCAAAGAGATCGCTTATCTGAACAAAGGTTTGGAGATCGCTTTCAGCAGCCAATGGCATACGGAGAGGCGCAAGGGCGATATCGAGCGGACATACTTCTTTGATGGCGGCATTGCCAACCTGGTCCGAAACGTCAACCGCAACCGGAGGACTGTCCAGTCGAGTCCGTTCTACTTCGAGAAGGTTTTGGAGGAGACCTCTGTTGAGGTCGCGATCCAATACAACGACACGTTCACTGAGACGGTCTTCTCCTTCGCCAACTGTATCAACACAGAAGAGGGCGGCACCCACATGACCGGCTTTCGTACTGCGTTGACGCGGGTGATAAATGACTTCGCCCGGAAGCAGGGGTATATCAAAGACGACCAGGCAAACCTGATCGGTGACGACGTCCGTGAAGGACTTGCCGCCGTGATCAGCGTTAAACTGACCGACCCCCAGTTTGAGGGGCAGACCAAGACCAAGCTGGGCAACGCCGAGGTCCGCGGTATCGTGGACTCGGTGGTCAGTGAGGGCTTGAACCGCTATTTGGAAGAGAACCCCACCGACAGCAAGCGGGTGATCGAGAAATGCCTGACTTCGCAGAAGGCCAGAGAAGCGGCCAAGCGGGCCCGTGACCTGGTCATTCGCAAGAATGCCTTGGACGGGTCGTCACTGCCCGGGAAATTGGCCGACTGCGCCGAGCGCGATCCGGCCAAGTCCGAGCTGTACATCGTTGAGGGTGAGTCGGCCGGAGGTTCGGCCAAGATGGGAAGAGACAGGCACTTCCAAGCGATCTTACCGTTGAAGGGCAAGATTCTGAATGTGGAGAGGGTGCTGCAGCAGCCGGACAAGATTTTGGGCCATGAGGAAATCAGGGCCATGGTCGCTGCATTGGGCGCCGGTGAGGGCGAGGAATTCGACCCGTCGAAGATTCGCTACCACAAGATCATCATCATGACCGACGCTGATGTCGACGGTTCGCACATTCGGACTTTGATCCTGACGTTTTTCTATCGCCGGATGCTGCCTCTAATCGAGCAGGGTTACCTGTACATCGCCCAGCCACCTTTATACCGCATCCAAACGGGCAGGAAGATCGAATACACCTATACCGAGGAAGAGAAAGACGCGTACCTGGCCAGTTTGAACGGCAGCCGCAATCCTCAGATCCAGCGATACAAGGGATTGGGGGAAATGAACCCGGACCAGTTGTGGGAGACCACGATGGACCCGGACACCAGGCATATGTTGGGAGTGACTGTCGATAATGCGCTGGAGGTTGACGACACTTTCACCACGCTCATGGGTGAGATGGTTGCTCCTCGTAAGAGCTTCATCCAAGCCCATGCCCGGAGCGTGCAAAACCTGGACGTGTAAACAGAGAGTCTTTTCTGGATTTAGTTCGGAGATTTAGTTCGGAGATTTCGTCCGGCGTTGCCCAATCTTTGGAAACTACGGTGCCTTGGTTTATAATACCCTCGGTGGCATTTTTTTGCTGGGTTCGCGCCGATTATTTTGGGCGGCCCAAGAAGTTTGTACATAAAACATCAGGAGGAGCAAGTTGCCCGCAAAGAAGTCAGGCCGTCAGCAAGTAAAGAGGGCCGTACGCACCAGAGGAGACCGAACCGAGACCAGATCCGCAATGGCTAAAGCTTTGCGGTCCGTGGAATCGGGTGACATGGCCGAAGCTGAAACTGCCGTGCATGACGCGATGGCCACACTGGATCGGGCCGTGCAGAAAGGTATCTTGCACAAGAACAACGTTAACCGTCGAAAGTCACGCATGGCGGCTCAATTGAACAAGATGAAGGCCGCTTCCGCCTAACTCAGATTTCATTACCTTGAAACGATGCCCGACCTTGTTCTGAACAAGGTCGGGTTTTTTTATTGCGCGCTGCGAATATCAAAACTGCCGTGTGGATGAGCTGGCCGCATCGTGACACAGAATCGTTGACAGGTGGTGGAGCCTTTGCTAGCCTATTTCAGAACAAACGTTTTATGTTAAGCATGATGAATCAGGCCACGATACTGACTAAACGCTAGAGGAAACAATGGTTACGAAAAAGATGCCGCCTCGCAGGCAGCGAATCCTGGAATTCCTGCAAGAGTTCTATTTAGAGAACAGCATACCGCCTACCGTGCGAGACATCCAGAAGGCCTGTGAGATCAGTTCAACCTCGGTTGTGGACTATAACCTGGAGAAGCTGGCCCAGGCCGGGTATATCAACCGGAGGCCCGACGTCGCCAGGGGCATCGAGATTTTGGACCAGGAAGGTGAGCCGATCTCTAACGCCCCCCGTGTCCATATCCTGGGACTCATCGCCGCAGGTTCCCCCATACCTGCGTTGAGCATGGAGGAGTCTGCTTTTAGCCAAGAGTTCGACACGGTGGAAGTTTCGCCGGAGCTCCAACGCCAGCACGGTCAATTATTTGCCCTGAAAGTCAACGGCACGTCCATGATTGATGCTCTGATTGATGACGGAGACGTCGTCATCATCAAACCGACTCAGGTCGCAGACAATGGTGAGATGGTGGTTGCTTGGCTCAAGGATAAGGAAGAAGCGACGCTGAAGAGGTTCTACTCGGAGGGTAGCCAGGTGCGCCTGCAACCGGCAAACAGCACCATGGAGCCCATCTACTGCCCAGCCGAGAATGTGGAAGTGCGTGGCAAGGTGGTTTATGTCATACGTAACCTGGGTTAAGCAAACGCTACTGAAAATCAGAAAAGGCCCCGCCGATAGCGGGGCCTTTTCTGTTGTCGGTCGGGCTGCAGGGTTAGCGTAGGCCGTTGCTGAGAGCCCCATAGGTGGCGACGCAGAAGGGAACGCAGTAGGTTAACGGTATCTTCCAATACATCGCCCCCACCCAGTTTCCTGCAAAGAGTATGTCGCCCTGGTTCAACAGTGTAAGTATGCTCCCAACGACGAGCGCCACGATGAATGAACGGCGCACCAAAGGTCGGTGGCGGATGGCGCACCGGACGCATTTGACGACCATGCCGCCGTCTTCAGCACCATCGGCCGCGGGTTTCTTGAACCCGAAAGACCAGCCCTTTCCTGATCTACGCCCGCAACGATCACAAATAGTGATATCACGGGAGTCTTGGGCGTTGTTCGCAAGCGTCTCTGCCATTCGTTAGACTCCGAGCGTTGGGTGTTGGGTCACGTGCCTGAGCGCCGCAATTGTAGGCGCAGGCAGAATCAGTGTCAACGAGACTGGGTCCAGAGGTGGCATTAGTAATGGGCCACGATTCTTGTTAAAGCATTTGCTGGATTCTATACTTAGTCCTGCGGAAAAACCCTCGACGGTCCGCACAAATTGGAGCAGACAGATGTACGATTTTCACACCCACACGTTCCTCAGCGATGGCGCCCTGTCGCCCATAGAGTTGATTCGCCGGGCGCACGTCCTTGGCTACCGGGCGATGGCGCTGACCGACCATGTGGGGCTGGGGAATCTGGAATATGTGGTGAAAACCCTGGTCGTAGATTGCGAAATGGCGTCCAAACGATGGGATATCTTAGCGCTGCCCGGAGTCGAGATTACCCACGTGCCCAAGGACGATATTGACCTTGTGGCCAGGACTGCCAAAGAGATGGGGGCTAAGCTGGTAGCGGTGCACGGGGAAACCCCGGTGGAACCCGTGGAGCCCGGGACCAACGAGGCTGCATTGCGTTCAGACTTTGTGGACGTACTGGCGCATCCGGGCCTCATAACCTATGAAGAAGCCCGGCTGGCAGCGGAGAAAGGCATCTATCTTGAGGTGTCGGCCCGCAAGGGCCACAGCCTGGCCAACGGACACGTTGCAAAGGTAGCTAAAGAGGCCGGAGCCACCACGCTTTTGGACTCAGACGCCCACGAACCCGAGGATCTGCTTACTCCGGAGATCAGGCAGAAGGTGGCCAAAGGGGCGGGCCTCAGCGATGACGAAGTCCATGCGTTGTTGGAGACCAACCCGCAGAAATTGCTGGCTAAGCTTGGGTTTCCGGTAGTTAAGACAAGTTAAAGACCTACCGTAGGATTAGGGAAATACTAGGAAGATTTTCCGATCCGGAAAACTTTTGTCCCGCACTCAGGGCAAACACCCTGGGTCGCAGGACGTCCATTCTTTAGAGTGACCTGCCGAGGGTTGGATATCTCCCTCTTGTTTCGGCATTTGAAGCAATACGCTTCCATTTTGTCCACCCCCAATCGATTCAATACGTTTGTTGTGTCAAGGTGCGTCGTTACGTAACCCGTTCTCCAGCTAGGTTTACGTAACGCCAACAACTATACAATTTGAATGGAGTTTGTCAAGAATAATCGCCCAACATGCGTTGAATTGATAAACAGATACAGCCAATATCGATAAAATTCATCATAGGCGTGGGCGAGAAGCGGCTCGAGGGCTAACTAAACAGAGGCGGGGGCGTAGGGAGAAGGCGCTCCGGCCTCGAATACCTTGACCGGCTGCCAGGAGTTGGCCGGGCGGTCGAACCGCACTAACGCCAGGAATACTCCATCAGAGTTGTAGGCCCGGCATTCCTCCAGGTACCCGGCGTCCACCTCGGGTCTTCCCCGGGTCACCGCCTGGCCGTGACGGAGATGCTGCTCGGCCTGTTCGTTGATGGTGATGCTCTTCAGGCCCGTCAAAACCCGGTCCACTGGATGGAGGAACCTCTGCCAGCCGTCTGGGCCTTCTCCGGCTTCTTCCAACTGTTCTAAGGTCACCGAGTCTTCAGCTGGGAATCCGCCGCAGAGCAGGCGCACCAAGTCAGCCACGTGACCACCACAGCCAAGGGCTTCGCCAACGTCATGGGCCAGGGAGCGGATGTAGGTGCCGCCTCCGCATTCCACATCCAGGACTAACTTGGGGGAGTCAAATTCGAGAATCCTGATGTCGTGAATTTCGACTTGCCGGGCCTCGCGCTTCACTTCGATGCCGGCGCGGGCCAGCTTGTAAAGTCTTTGCCCATCAACTTTTAAGGCGCTGTACATGGGGGGGGTCTGTTTGACCACTCCGATCCAAGGTTTAAGACTCTCTTCAATCATCTCCCGAGTGATGCTCCCGGTGTCCCCAGTTTTCACCACTTCGCCCTCCGCGTCGTAAGTGGTGGTGGTGACGCCCAGGTTGATTTCAACGCGGTATAGCTTGACGCCGCCGACGATGTGACCCATCAGGCGGGCAGCCTGACCGTAGCAAACCGGCAGCACTCCTCTGGCCAGCGGGTCCATGGTGCCGCCATGCCCAACCTTTTGGCGCTGCCCAGTGATGCGCTTGATCTGGCGCAGGGCCTCCATGGAGGTTATGCCAGGAGGCTTGAATAGGTTGATGAAACCGTTAACCACCGGGGGTCTGGCGCCGGATTTTGACTGGGGCATCTTATCCCCCGCCCGAAATATTGGTTGATCCGGGGGCAGTTTCGAGAGGGTTTTCAGTGAATGTTCTAAGGGAAGATTTCGAATCGGATGTCTCCCCGGCGGACTTTCCGGGCTTGATCT
>VFHG01000118.1 GCA_009392075.1 SAR202 cluster bacterium | reverse complement strand
GAATTTGCGGTTACCAACGTTGGCCAGCGATACGTCACTCCTGAACGGACCGCCGCAGACATCGCCCAAGCGCTGTGCATCGCCGGATCGCCAGAAGATTGCATCAAGGCTGTGGAAGACCGCATCGACGCCGGAGTGGAGCACATAAACCTGGGGTTTCTAGCTTCCGAGCCGGACTCTTTCTTCCACCAGATGAAGATGTTCGCCTCCGAAGTGATGCCCGAATTCCAGGGATAAGAATACCGATTTCGACTAAGGAGCAAAGCCATGCCGGACTCGATCTCACTCAAGATGGAAAGCAACGTCGCGGTCACCATGAGAGACGGCGTCACCCTCTACGCCGACATCTACCGCCCAGACAGCGACGGGCCTTTCCCGACTATCTTGCAGCGCACGCCATACGACAAGACCAATGCCTTGAGCGCCACCATGCTGGATCCCATCCGGGCAGCCAAAGCAGGGTTCGCGGTGGTGATCCAAGACACTCGAGGACGGCACGCCTCAGATGGCGAGTTCTATGCCTTCCGGGACGACATCAACGACGGCTATGACACCGTTGAATGGGCCGCCTCACAGCCCTGGTCCACGGGAAAAGTTGGGATGTACGGGGCATCTTATGTCGGGGCTACCCAATGGCTGGCAGCCATCTCCAGACCGCCCCATCTAGTAACCATTGCGCCCACCGTTACCGCCTCGAATTATCACGAGGGCTGGACCTATCAGGGCGGCGCTTTCGAGCTGGGATTCAATATGTCTTGGACACTTCTTCAGTTGACTCTGGCAAATTTCAAGAATGTCTCCGGAGTCCAAGGCGTGCCACGAGAACGGCGAGCCGTTTTGATGCACGACGTTGACGACATGACCGGCGGATTTGAATTTCTGCCCACCAAAGATTATCCCGGACTAGACTCAGGCCTGGCCAAGTATTACTACGATTGGCTGGCCCATCCCGACTTCGACGAGTACTGGCAAAACCTGTGCATCGAAGACCGCCACTCGGAGATCGACGTACCCGCCCTCCACTTCGGAGGGTGGTACGACATCTTCCTAGGCGGGACAATCCGAAACTACCTAGGCATGACCAAGTCCGGCGCAACCGAGACCGCACGAGGCGGACAGAAGCTGGTCATCGGTCCTTGGGCCCACGGCGCCCGTGGCTCGACCATGGCGGGCAGCCACTACTTCGGGATCATGGCGGACCCGGCAGCCACGGACATCGACGGCATGCATCTACGCTGGTTTGACCACTGGCTGAACGAAGAAAAGAACGGTATAACCGAGGAAGCGCCAGTGCGCATCTTTGTCATGGGGGACGATGTTTGGCGGGAGGAGGAAGAGTGGCCTTTGGCCAGGGCTCAGGAGACCAAGTATTACCTGCACAGCGGCGGCAAGGCCAACTCCAAACAGGGTGATGGCACTCTGAGTGTCGAGAGTCCGCAGTCGGAAGCCCCAGACGTGTTCTTGTATAACCCCGCCGACCCGGTGCCGACAACGGGCGGCGCGCTATGCTGTAATCCCTACTACGCCGCCAACGGGGCCTATGACCAGAACCAAGTGGAGGAACGGCAAGATGTTCTGGTCTATTCCACGCCGCCTCTGGAGCAGGGCGTGGAAGTCACTGGACCCGTCACGGTTACCCTGTGGGCGTCTACTTCAGCAACGGACACGGATTTCACCGCCAAGTTGGTGGATGTTTGCGAGAACGGCTGCGCCCGGAACCTGACCGATGGGATAATCCGGGCCCGCTACCGCGATTCCATGTCCAACCCCACGATGCTGGAGCCGGGCAAGGCTTATTGCTATGAGATAGACCTCTGGGCCACCAGCAACGTGTTCAAGGCCGGCCACCGTATCCGCCTGGAGATCTCCAGTAGCAATTTCCCCCGATTCGACCGCAACACAAATACTGGTAACATCATCGCAGCGGATACCGAACTACGGCCCGCGCTTCAGACCGTGTTCCATGAGGGGCAACAGGCTTCTTACGTGAGTCTGGCCATCGTTCCCCGATAAAAGAGCCCCGATAAAAGAACCGGGGGAAAAGGGATAGACCAATGCCCGAGGAAACATCGGAAGAGTGGGAGGCCAAGGAAAAGGTGTCAGGCGACCCTTTGCGTGAATGGTACTCCCAGGAGATTTGGGGCAAGCGGGCCACCGGTGACGACGCGCTGTTTGAGGTCATGAGCCTGCAGGTGTTTCAGGCCGGCCTCACCTGGCGGATGGTGCTCTCGCGCCGGGACAGTTTCCGCGCCGCCTTCGCCGACTGGAACGTTGATACTGTGGCGGCCATGGGCCCCGCCGACTTGGATCGCTTGCGGGAGGACCCGGGCATCATCCGCAACCGGCAGAAGATTCAAGCAGTCATCGCCAACGCGGAGATCGTGCGGAGGATCCAACAAGACTACGGCAGCTTCTGCAACTGGTTCTATGACGTGCTCTCCGGGACCGATTACCCGTCCTTGATGAAAGAATTGCGCGCGACATTCAAGTTCATGGGCCCCGAGATATCCCGAATGTGGTTGATGGCCTGCGGACGCATCACCCGGGAAGAAGGCGACAAATACGACCCGACCGTCTAAGCCGGCCTTATTTAACGCCGCCGGAATAGTTCCATATTCTTCCGCTGTCCGATCCTCTTGTTGCTCTTTTCAGGGACAAACGGCATGACACTCACGCCGGAAGAGATAACGGTGAGCCTTTGCGTGGCGTTTCAGTTGCTGAAGGCGAAGAGATAAGCGTCTGGATCTAGGTTTTCCATTCGGCAGGTACTAATTTCCCAACTTGCCTCTTTATTCGGCAGGCACGAATTTCATAGATATGGAATTGATGCAATGCCGGGCGTTGGTGGGGGTGAAACCCTCCCCCATGAAAACGTGGCCTAAATGGCCGCCGCAGTTAGCACACTCCACCTCGATGCGATGACCGTCGGGGTCGGGGAGGTGCTTCACGGCTCCATCGACCTCTTTATCGAAGGCCGGCCAACCGCAATGGGCGTCGAATTTGTCAACGGAGCGGTAGAGTTCGGCGTTGCACCTGCGGCAGGAATAGGAGCCGTCATCATAGAAGTTGTCATACTCGCCGGTGAAGGGCCGTTCAGTCCCTTTGTACTCGATGATGTATTTCTCTTCGTCGTTGAGCTGGTTGTAGTTTTGATTGGTCATGTTATCTCTTCGGGGTCCGATATTTAGTGATTAGTCGATGAGATTCTACGCCAGGCGTTCCTCGGAATGCCACTATTATTTTGCCGCCGTTAATTATACTGGTAAAGTAGCAAAAAATTGGTGGCCCTGGTTTTCCCGATGACGACAGGCGTAGTGGGCTTTTGCCCATGTTGTGATATTCTCCGTCCACGTCTCGGTCCCAACGCCACAGGCGATTGATGCCGATCAATATTTCTCAGCAGGTCAACTAATGGTCACTGTTACAGACAGGGAAACTGAACGCTCACAGCGTGCCGGCGGGCGCTATTGTGAAGGGTGTCCCAGGTGCGCTGACGATGGCGCCGGCTTTTGCAAACAGAGTCATCCGCAACACAACAACCTGCACCCGGTGTGCCGGAAGTGCGGCCACTGCGTTCTACGAGGCAGCCACTCCGACGATACATCGGATTTGCAGTAATTCACCGGCGAGAGCATGGACTGGACGGTCTACATCCTGCGTTGCGCCGACGGTACGTTATACACCGGTATCACCAATGATCTGAGCCGGCGTATCGCCGAGCACGAATCCGGGCAGGGAGCGAAATACACCAAGGGTCGCGGGCCATTCCAGCTTGTTTTCGAAGAAGTCTTCCAAAGCCGGGGACTCGCCTCGAAACGCGAGAACAATATAAAGGTCTTGGACCGCAAAGCGAAACTCTTACTTGTTTCCGGAGGAGCGTCGCATGGCAACACCAGCCAGCGATGTGGAAACGGGAAGGGTGGTAATCAGGTCTAAAAGCTACTTGGTAAAGACGCGATTTCCGATTGAGAAAGGCAAGAACTATCGATTTTCTGCGTCTGGTAGACAGTATCGATTTGATCACGGAGTTGCGAGGGAACCCGGACACGAAAAATATTCCGGTTGTATTGGTAACTGCGGTCAGCACCCCTAACATAACTTTGCGGGCGATCGAGCTGGGTGTTAAGTACCGATTTACTAAGCCATGGGAACACCCAGAATTGGACTTTGTTCTGGAGCGTTCTTTGAACCTAAATCCTGAAGAATCGAATACGGCTAAATCCCATACGTAAAAAGATCAGCCTCCGCCAGGTCTACGGACCCATCGTCCAAACTCCCTACCCGCCTTTCGTTGGCGACCAATTATAAATCTTCGCCAGTGACCCACCCATGAGCTCAGAACGCTCTGAATCCGAGAGTTGGTCGGTGACCCTGAACGATTCAACTCCCTGCTCGTAGTCCAACAGCTCCACCGCCCTGGTCCAGTCCGTTCCCCACAGGCACCGGCCGAATCCGAACACGCTGAATATCTTGCCCAGCGACTCCCAAATGTCCGCGTACGGGAACGGCTGATGGGACAGTGTGCAAGCCCCGGAGATCTTGATGGCGACGTTGTCCAGTTCCGCGAGAGAGAGCACGTTGGCCAGGTCAGCGAATGGCTCCGGAGGGGCGGGAGGCACAAAGGGCTGTGCCAGGCCCACATGGTCAATAACTATCTGAGTGTGTGGATTGCGGCGCGCCAGTTCAGCCATGAGCGGCAGATTGTCCGAACACATCACGTTCACCGGGATACCAGCTTTGGCGCCGCCGGCCAGAATCTCATTTAGCCCCCGGTCGTCGGCCTCGAACACCTGGCCCGCGATCATGATGCGGGCCCCTACCACACCCGGTGTCCCGGCCCATTCGGCAAAGTCGTCGGCGATCGTTTCTGACTTGGGGTCTAATGGCTTAATCACGCCAAACCGGCCTGGATGCTTGGCGTACACCTCCAGCGCATAGCTGGCGTCGTAGTGGTACATACGGTACGGCGATATCAGCAATGCCCCGTCGACGCCCACCGCGTCCATGGCAGCCACCATTTCATCGCCGGTGACCTCGTCTGGGCCCACTAAAACATCATGCCAAGGTCGTGCTGGAGTATTGCGCTCGTATGAATGTACCTGCGAGTCGATTGTGAGCGTCCGAGAAGCCATCGTATTTACCCCTTTTTCTTAGCCTGAATTTATCAGTTATTCCGTTTTACCGGTGAATTCTTAGCAGGAAAAGCTCCGGTTATTCGCTTGAAGCCTGTCTAGTTTTCGGGCAGAGCGTCAAACGTTCTCTGGACCGACTCGAACCACTTTTTCATCGCTTCCGGTTCGCTCATCAAGGCTTTCATTTTTTCCACCGCTCCGAGGTGAGCTTGGTCGCCTTGTTAGAACATTTCCATTCTATGTTTCTTCGACATTTCCGCAATTTCGTCAAATGTCTCGGGATGAAACTCTAAATCTCAGGCTCCGGTTAGGTCTTCACATGTCATTGTCTTTATATCTAAGGCTTCTCCCCTCTCCATCTCCTCGCGATTGCCTGCTGGCAGTTTAGGAGTGGCATTGAACCGCGTCAACAGCCGTTCCACGCCCAGGCTATAGCGAGTTGAACCGTCCCTTGCCTCGGAATCCTATGTTGAGGATAATAACCGCCAGCTTGTGAGACGTAGGAGAGAAACGAATGGCCGTCCAACCGTACAAGATAGAAATTCCGGACTCGGTCCTCGACGACCTGAAATCTAGGCTGGAGCGCACTCGGTGGCCCGACGAGCTGCCCGGTACCGGCTGGGATTACGGCAGCAACCTTGATTACGTCAAAGAGTTGGTGGAGTACTGGCGGACCAAGTTCGATTGGCACGCCCAGGAGAAGTTGATCAACTCCTTCTCCCATTTCAAGAGCGAAGTAGACGGACTGAACATCCACTTCATCCACGAGAAGGGAAAGGGGCCTAATCCAATGCCGCTGGTGATCACCCACGGCTGGCCTGGCACCTTCTTCGAAATGTACAAAGTCATCCCCATGCTTAGTGACCCTGCGAGCCATGGCGGAGACCCAGCCGACGCCTTCGACGTTGTGGCCCCATCTATGCCGGGCTATGGGTTCTCAGACGCCACCGATAAACGTGGCCTGAGTGTTCTCTCCATCGGCGATCTGTGGGCCAAACTCATGTCGGAGAATCTTGGCTACCAGAGGTTCGCCGCCCAAGGGGGCGACTGGGGCGCCAGAGTCACGGCCAAGCTGGGACTCTCCCACGGGGACAAAGTGATCGGAATCCATACCACGTCTACAAGTAGCCCCACGCCATACCAGGGTCCAGGCACCAGGGAGTTGTCAGAAGCCGAAAAGGCGATGCTCGCCCAGAGGGTCCAGTGGTTGGCGGACGAGGGCGGCTATTCCCACATCCAAGCCACCAAACCGCAAACACTGTCATACGGCCTGAACGATTCTCCGGCTGGGTTGGCAGCATGGATCGTAGAGAAATACCGGACCTGGAGCGACTGCGGCGGAGACGTGGAATCCCGGTTCACCAAAGACGAACTGCTTACCACCATCACAATCTACTGGGTGACCCAGTCCATCAACTCATCGACCAGGCTCTACTACGAGTCGTTCTTTCAGGCTTGGGACCTGGCGAAAGACGAGAAGATCCAGGTACCGGTGGCCATCGCTTCGTTCCCACGTGAGAACAGCGTGCCGCTGAGGGAATGGGCCGAGCGTTCCTTCAACATTCAACAATGGACGGATATGCCCAGCGGCGGGCACTTTGCTGCGCTGGAGGAACCGGATAGGTTGGTTGAGGATATCAGGAAGTTTTTCCGAGGGCTGCGGTAGGGCATATCGAGCTAAGGATGAAGAGGGAATATGGCTACGTGGTTACGTTCTGGGCGAATGTCCCTCCTCATGGAAGGGTTTGGATCAACAAGGACGTTGATTGGTCGATCGATAGCGAAGAAGAGGGAATGTCGAATAGACCGGCAGTTGTCGCTGAAATGTCAAAAGAGTTCGGTGGCGATCTACGTTGGGTCGATTTGGAAACGAAAATGGGCACGGGAGCATGGGAATTAGTCCGCCGATTCATTGATTCAAGCGGCTAGCATTAAAGCCGTTGGATCTCGGTATGCTAGACGACAGGCTTTCAATTTTTGTGTTCGCGGAGCGCCGCAATCCCTTTGCATCTTTTTGATGGCCTTCTCATCGGCGATTATTGTTGCCCAATATTTAGCCTCAGTGTAGTATCACCGAGATATTCACCACTCTAGGACTTGGTTAAACCTGAAAGATCCTAGTCCAGAAGTAGATTCAATGAAGGAAAATCCATGAAATATGACGTTGTTATCGTAGGCGGGGGAGCAGCTGGTTCGGTGTTGGCCAGTAGATTGGCCGAAAACTCGAATACTTCCGTTCTGTTGCTCGAAGCCGGGACGGATTACCCCGATCCAGACCTCCTCCCGGACGAGATAAAGTTCGGTAACACAAGTTTTGCCGAATCCCCAGAATCGGAACACAACTGGGCCCTACGGGGAACGCTCACCGAGGAGCAAGGTGAGACACATGTGGCCCAGGGCAAAGTGATCGGAGGGGGATCGTCAATCAATGGTCAGGCAATGCAGAGAGGGCTACCCGAGGATTTCGACTCGTGGGCCGCCATGGGCAATGATGAATGGTCCTATGACAAAGTCCTTCCGTTCTTTAGAAAATCTGAACACGACCTCGACATCCGGGATGATTTTCACGGGACCGACGGTCCGATACCGGTAAGGCGTCGTCAATCAGGTCCATGGCCAGATATACAAAAGGCCTTCCACGCAGCCTGTTTGGACGAGGGTTACGGGGCAGTTGAGGATACCAATGGTCCGAACCCGGCGGGTGTTGGGGTGTGGCCGTCGAACAATCTAGACGGCTGGAGGATGAGCGCTGCTATCACTCACTTAAATCCCATGCGCCACTGTCTTAATCTTACGGTAAGGGGGGGAGTTTTCGTCAGGAGGGTGTTGATCGAAAACCGAAAAGCCGTGGGCGTGGAAGTAGAAAGTGGTGGAGAGGTCTTCAACGTTGAAGCAGACCGTGTTGTGTTGAGCGCCGGGGCTCTCAAGTCGCCCCACCTGCTCATGCTGTCGGGAATCGGCCCCAAGGACCAACTTGAGCAATTCGGAATACCCATCGTTAATGACCTTCCTGGGGTGGGTCAGAACCTTATGAACCATCTGAGCGCTCAAGTTACCTTCAAAGTCAAAGACGGACTGTCCCTTCACGGCGATTTTGATGCGGTGCACTTTGGCCTGCACTACACTTCCGACGGGTCAACCGAAATGAACGACATGTTGCTGAGGACGACTCCAATGGTAGATGAACGGCCGGAACGCGTCCCCGGTTTGCGGACCAAGTTCCTAAATGACGACATCCCAGCCGACCGCGTAGCTCGACTCTCGGTCACACTCGGGTTGCCAGACGGGTCGGGATACGTCAGGCTTGCGTCTTCTGATCCCTCAGAGCAACCCACATTTAACTATTGTTATCTCCAGGATCCAAACGACCGCCGCCGGGTGCGGGAAGGTATACGGAAGGCGGTTGGATTCCTTGAATCCGAAACGTACAAGGACGTGTGCGATTTCCGTCTCCATCCCTCGGATGACATTTTGGCCGACGACGACGCTTTGGACCTGTACATACGCAAGACCGTCGGATCAGCCAGGCACGTTTCCGGGACATGCAAGATGGGGCCCGATTCGGACCCGATGGCGGTGGTTGACCAATACTGCAGCGTCAAGGGAGTTACCGGGTTGTCGGTGGTCGATGCGTCAGTGAAGCCGCGAATCACAAGGTCAGGCGGTAGCCATGCAACGGTCCTCATGATGGCGGAACGTGCCGTCCAGTGGATAGCGCAGGTTTAACCGGGCATAAATCAGCGCTACTTAAGTATTTGGTATGTGGAATCGTCATGTCCCCGACCCAGTAAATTGACTCGCCTAGGGGTAGTATGCCGAGAATTGTCCGAGCAGGGTTGATTCAAGCCAGCGTTGGCGCCGATGCGCCACAGGCATTGGACCAGCTGAAGCAATTTATGATTGACAAACACATCTCATTGATTGAGCAAGCGGCAGCCGGGGGCGTACGGGTACTCTGCCTGCAAGAACTCTTTTACGGACCTTATTTCTGTGCGGAACAGGACGCCCGTTGGTACTCAATGGTAGAACGCGTACCCGATGGGCCAACGGTCCGCCTGATGCAGGATCTGGCGAAATTGCACAATATGGTGCTGATCGTTCCGGTTTACGAAGAGGAGATGGCCGGCGTTTTCTATAACACTGCAGCGGTGCTGGACTCCGACGGCTCTTACTTAGGCAAGTACCGAAAGACACACATTCCCCATCTGGCTCCTGGATTCTGGGAGAAGTTCTACTTCAAGCCCGGGAACAGCGGCTATCCGGTATTCACCACCAGCGTTGGAACGATAGGTGTGTACATCTGCTACGACCGCCACTTTCCCGAAGGCGCTAGGGCCCTGGGGCTAAACGGCGCCGAGATCGTTTTCAATCCGTCCGCGACGGTCGCGGGATTATCCGAACACCTTTGGGAACTCGAGCAACCTGCCCACGCCGTGGCCAACGGGTATTTCGTAGGCGCTATCAATCGGGTGGGCAACGAACAACCTTGGAACATTGGAGAGTTCTTTGGGAAGAGCTATTTCTGCAACCCAAAAGGGGAAATACTCGTTCAGGGTTCCCGTGACCACGACGAAGTGATTGTGGCGGACCTGGATCTGGACGAGATAAGCGAAGTCAGGTCCACATGGCAATTTTTCCGTGATCGGCGTCCGGAAACCTACGGCGGCCTGACGGCGCTATAGCTTATTGAATTATTGGCTGTGTCCGCGAAAACATCGATGAGTTCCCACGCTATATTTTGACCGGCGGAGGTGCACAATGCCGATACCTTCCTGGAAGTCTGGGGTGCAAGAGATTGCCGAGAACGTCTTCGCCTACGTCCATAGTGGGGTCGGATGGGATATCTGCAACTCTGGGTTCATAGTCGAAGATGACGGCGTGATGGTGATTGACGCCATGATGGTCGCTAGTTTGGTTGATCCATATATAAAAGAGATCCGCAAAGTAACCGATAAACCAATCAGATACGTTGTCAACACGCATCATCATGTGGACCACTCATTTGGCAACCAGTTCTATCTGCCCACGGAGGTGGTTTCTCACCGTGGATGCCGGGAAGCCATGCTCACTAGGGGCGCCGACATCAACATGTTGAGTGAACGATGGCCCCAATACCGAGAGGACTGGCTCAAGACCCAGCTTACTCCCGCAACCGTCACCTACGAGGACAAAATGATCGTCCACATGGGTGACCGGGTGATCGAATTGCTCCATCCGGGTCCGGCCCATACCTATGGGGACACCATGGTATACCTGCCCCAAGAGAAGGTGTTGTTCTCAGGTGACGTTGCATTCCACTACCTGACTCCGTTGGCGCGGGACGGGCACGTAAGCAATTGGATCAAGATAACGAACGGTATCCTGAATCATCTGGATGTCACCACACTGATGCCGGGGCACGGTCCTGTGAGCGACAAGGAGGCGGTTGGCAAAACCTTGAAGTATCTTCGGTTGGTCAAGCGAACGTCCCGCCTGCACTTTGACCGGGGCTCAAGCGCCGAAGAAACTTGCCGGGCCATCCGCCTGGGCGAATATGCCAACTGGGTGGAGCCGGAGAGAATCCTGATCAACGTTAATCGTTTATTCCAAGAGTTCCGGGGCGAATTGCCCAAGGCCA
>VFHG01000117.1 GCA_009392075.1 SAR202 cluster bacterium | reverse complement strand
TATAGGACGATATCAGCCTATAATGGTGCCCAGTCCAGTCGATTTCGGAGTGACCTTTAACTTTGTTTCAAGCACCTAGGGGCACGGCGGACCACCTCCCCGAAGAACAAAAATACTGGCGGTATATCGAGTCCAAGGCCATGGAGGTTGCCGCCCGGTTCGGCTATGGCCGAATCGACACACCCGCGTTTGAGGATTCCAACCTATTCATCCGTTCGGTTGGAGAAGGCACCGACATTGTCGAGAAGGAGATGTATACCTTCGACGACCGTGGCGGCGACAGCATCACGTTGCGGCCCGAGGGGACCGCGCCGGTGTGCCGGGCCTACCTGGAACACGGGATGCACAACCTGCCCCAACCGGTGAGGATGTACTACTTCTGCCCGGTTTTCCGCTACGAACGCCCTCAGGCCGGCCGCTTCCGCCAGCACCATCAGTTCGGCGTTGAGGTGCTGGGCGATGCAGACCCGTCGGTGGATGCCGAGGTGATTGAAGTTGCCTGGGACCTGATGACCAGCTTGGGCCTCAACGAGATCAACCTATTAATCAACAGCGTCGGCGACCCCGAATGCCGTCCGGCGTACGTTGCCAAATTGAAGGAATACTATTCCGGTCACTATGAAAAGCTGTGCCCAGACTGCAAGGAACGCTTGGAGCGGAACCCGCTTCGCCTGCTGGACTGCAAGGTTGAGACCTGCCACGCCCTGGGCAACGACGCGCCCCAGTCGGCCGAGAACCTTTGCGACGACTGCAGGGCCCACTGGAAGAAGCTACTGAGCTACCTGGACAGCATGCAGTTGCCCTACCGAGTCGACCACCGTCTGGTGCGGGGTCTGGACTACTATACCCGCACGGTGTTTGAAGTGCAGCCGGTTGACGGCGGCGGACAGTCGACTATCTGCGGCGGCGGGCGGTACGACCGACTGATCACTGAACTTGGCGGCCGTGAGACTCCGGGCATCGGGTTCGCCACTGGCATGGAACGGTTGACCCTGAACCTGAAACGCAGCGAGGTCCCAGTCCCGGATGAACCTTCGCCGCGTTACCTGGTGGCGAACGTGGGTGATGGCGCCCGCATTGCGGCCCTAGAGCTGTCGGTACGCCTACACCGCGCCAGAGTTGGCGCGATCCTAAGCAGCGGTTCCCGGGGGCTTAGAGGCCAGATGCGCCAGGCCAACGCCTTGAAGATCCCCTTTACACTGATCTTAGGCGACGATGAGATCGAAAAGGGCGAAGTTGTCGTCAGAAACATGGAATCGTCGGAGCAGGAAAGCAGGCCGCTGGCCGAGTTTATCGAAGAATTGACCAAGTCACACGGTAACAGCGCCTAGGGTAAAACGATTGAGTGGCTTTATGTCAGGTCGTCAGGCTTGGACTAATCAGGTTAATCAGGTGCGGATGTTGGGATGACGGGTATGAAACGGCTGGCCGCGGTTATAGTTCCCCTGATGTTGTTCGCTTTGGCCTGCGGCGATGCGGCTTCAACTCAAACGCCGTTGCTCCAGGAAGTGGCAGCCACTGTCCCGGCCATTGCCGCTGAAACCCAGGCCGCCAGCCCGCCATACACCGGCGGTCCGGATATCGAAGCCACGATCGTTGCGCGCGTCCAGGCCACCGTCCGGGCGTTGCTTAACGCCACGCCCATACCCTCGCCGACGCCTACCCAAGCTGCACCCACACCGACTCCGGAGCCAACCAGCTTCACAACCCAGATCGGCGGCGCGTTCAACACCGCCCAACCGCCCACCGTCACCCCAAGGCCGCAGACGTCGCCCATCGCCACGCCCGGTCGGACCGAATCCCCAGGCCAGACCGTCGGTTGCAACGTTGCCGGAGAGGGACTAAAAGTATCCGCTTGGATTAACGGCACGCTGGTAGCATCGACCATGGTGCAGTCGGGCCGTTATCTGCTAGTGGTCGAGCAATCTACGGGGGATTCATTCACCGGCCAGACCATCACATTCACAGTGGGGAATTCCGCCGCCGACCAGGTGGTAACCTGGAAGGAGGGGGAAGGCACTGAGTTGGACCTTACAGTCCAAGGCAGCGGGCAGAGCCGGCTGGTCCCCACCGGTTTTGACCTGGTGTCCTCGAAAGGCGGCCCGCTCGCCCAACCGCTGCCGCCACATGCCATTCTAGGCAGCGTTTTCGACGGAAACTGCTAAGACCCCCTCCCCAGCCCGTTGCTGATGGGTTTCTCGGGGATGACATTTCCCCGTTGACCCTTCCGATGAAAAGTTAGAACCTATGTACGCAATACATTCCCAGCGGCGTCTCGCAGCAGCTTGATTTTGGGCTGGACGACCGTTGGCAACCGGAGGAGGGCGGGTACCATGAAGATCTTTTACCGGGGATACCTCATAGATGAAGAGATTCGTTCCATCAGTTATTCGGTGTACGGCCGGCGTCCAGAGAGGCATGAATTGACCGCCAGAAGCACGTCCCGCGAGGCCATGGAGTGGATCGACGGCAATGTGAAGCGGGAGGCGACCCTAGGAGCGACCAGGGCGCTACAAACCGCCACACACTGAAACGGCTATCCAATCACAAATCTACTTAAAAATCCACTTGAAAGACTACCGGGTTGCCTAGAGGCCTCTTTGGCGGGAGAATGTGCGGATGCGGATGATCCGAGGGGGCTTGTTTGATGGTGACCCAGCAACACGATGATGGACCCGCCAATGGCGGGTCCATCTCATTCTCCAGAGTCGTTGACCTTAGTTGGCCGGTCCATCCCGGCATTCCCCAGTGGCCTGGGGACCCTGGCGTGGAGTTCCAGACCGTAGCCGAGATCGAGCGAGACGACTACTTCCTGCGGCGCTTCGCCATGGGCGAGCATTCCGGCACTCATCTCAGCGCCCCGTCCGGGTTCCGAGACGGCGCGCCGGGGCACGAAGCCTTCTCTCCCAATGACCTAGTCAGACCGGCGATCGTGATCGACATCTCAGCACAGGCCGAAAGCCACCCGGATTACGCCCTGACGATGAATGACGTCTTGGATTGGGAATCGGACCACGGCCCGGTCCCCCAAGGTTGCCTGGCGTTGCTCCGTACCGGATGGCAGGCTAGGTGGAGCAACCCGTTGGAGTACCTGGGCGGCGCCAGTGGAGACCAGCTTCACTTTCCCGGTTTCGGGTTGGACGCGGCCAAAGTTTTGTTCGAAGGCCGGAATGCCGGCGGGCTGGGCACCGACACTGCCGGGGCCGAGCCAGGGAACGATACGGGGTTTTCCGTTAGCCGGATGGCCTTGGAAAACCGCCTCATCGTGTTGGAGAACTTGACCAATCTTGACCTGCTCCCCCCAACCGGAGCCCTGCTCATTATCGGTCTGCTTCGGCTGGAAGGCAGCAGCGGCGGACCGGCATCGGTGACCGCCCTTGTTCCCTAGTAACGACTAAAGCGTGGCGATTCCGGCTTTGGCACAGTCCTCGTCTTCCTGGCTGGTGCCGCCGCCCACGCCGACCGCTCCGTCAACCATTCCGTCGCGGATAACCGGCATTCCACCCTGGCTGGGGATGCCATGGCCGCCCTCTGCGCCGAGGATTCCCTTGATTATCGGTGATTCGGCCCGCTCTTGGAGCTCGCCGCTGGAGCGGCCAAAGGCCGCCGATGCGATGGCCTTGCCCTGAGAGCCGTAAGCCCCGCCCCAGATCGCGCCGTCCATGCGGTTGAAGGCCAACAGCCGGCCGCCGGCGTCGCACACTGCGACATTGATCCTAATGTTCAGTTCCTTGGCTTTGGCGATGGCGCCCGCCACCATCTTATTTGCTTCGTCCAATGTTATGGCCATGATTCCCTCCGTGAAAGAAAGTAGGCACATTCTAGCGCAGGCGGACAGCCACGCCAATGGGTTGGAGGATCCTGGCCCGTCCAGGCACGGTGTTATACTGCTAGAACAACCTTAGAGCCCTTGGAGAACCGATCCCACTGTGCTGACCAAACGAATAATACCGTGCCTAGACGTGGACGCTGGACGGGTGGTGAAAGGTGTTAGTTTCGTTGAACTCCGCGATGCCGGAGACCCGGCGGAGTTGGCCGCCTTTTACGACCAGGAAGGCGGCGACGAATTGGTCTTCTTGGACATCACCGCCAGTTCCGATTCCAGGGACACAATGGTGGATGTGGTGCAGAGGGTCTCGGAACAGGTGTTCATACCCCTCACGGTTGGCGGCGGTATACGCTCCGTCGAAGACGTGCGGCGGATGCTGAAAGCCGGCGCGGACAAGGTCGGCATGAACACTGCCGCGGTCAACAACCCCGAGCTGATCAAAGAGGGCGCGGCCGCTTTCGGCAATCAGTGCATCGTGGTGGCCATCGACGCCAAACGAGTCTCTTCAGCCAAGGGAGAACCGACTCCGGATGCGGCCGACCT